>CAYREN010000025.1:2806-23378 GCA_964423255.1 uncultured Roseivirgaceae bacterium
AAGTCTTTATTTATAATGACTCTGAGGATCGGTTGGTAGCAACAACAGAAACGCCAAAGATCAAACTAAATGAAATTGCAGTTTTGAAGGTAATTGATGTGAATAAAAGTGGAGTTTTTCTCAATTGGGGATTAGAGAAAGATTTATTGGTGCCCTTTAAAGAACAGAATAAAAAAATGCAACTAGGGCAATCATATGTTGTGAGAATGTACCTTGATGAGGAAACGGACAGGCTCGTTGCAACTGCCAAAATTAAAAAATATCTATCCAATGAGGACATAGATTATACTGTTGGAGACAAAGTAGATTTGTTAGTTTTTAATCAATCGGACATGGGTTTTGAGGTGATTATCAATGGCAAGCATCTGGGACTGGTATTTAGAAATGAGGTATTTGCACCAGTTAAAAACGGAGATGCGCTTACCGGGTATATCAAACAGATCAGGAGCGATGACAAGATTGACGTAAGTCTTCAACCAAACATGAATCTTCATCTAAATAACAGCAATGAAGAAATATTAAAAATTTTAAAAGCTAATGATGGTGTTTTAAATATTTCTGATAAAAGTTCTCCCGAAGAAATTTATACAGCTTTAAAAATGAGCAAGAAAACATTTAAAAAGGCCATTGGGATTTTATACAGAGAAAGAAAAATTATAATTGAGCTGGATCGTATTTTAATAGCAAGATAATCAAATAGATATTATCTTAATATCCAGATTAATTTTCGTTTAATTATCTGTACAATATTTTGTTAAATATTTTTTTGACAATGAATTGTCAATTCTTTTTACCTCTGCCATATCCATGCAAGCTTCTGTGTGCATTTTCAATTTATGGTAGGCAAGCGCACGATTATATAAAATTTTGGCATTTATAGAATCGGTATGCAGCGCTAAAGTGTAGTTTGAAATGGCATCCTCATATTGCTTATTTTTAAAATGCAGATTTCCTAAATTGAAGTTTGCTTCTATATGATTGGGCTTGATTTCTGTAACAATTAATAGGTATTTTTCAGCTTCACGACTATTATCATTTCTTTCGTAAGCCAATGCGAGATTAAATAAATAATCAATTTTTCCGGGTTGTAATTTTAGAGCCATTTTGTAATCCAAAATAGCAGAAGTGAATTTTTGAGTCTCATAATAATACATTCCTCTTTCAGCATACCCTTCGCCCATAGATGGGTATGCTGAAATAAATTTATTCAAAAACTCCAGATTACCAGTAGCATGATTATTTTGAAGTTTGGAAAGGTTATATATGGCAATTTGATTGTTAGGATTTTTTATAATAACCATTTTATAATCCAGAATCGCTCCCTTAGTGTTTCCTAACTTTTCGTAAGCTCGAGCTCTATTTATAAGTAGCTCTGGATAATTATCAATTATACTGATGCCTTGACTAAATGACTGAACAGCGATTTTATAATTATTCATTTCAAACTTACAAAGCCCAATGATGTTCCATATGTCGGCGTCGATATCGTTCATCGTGGTTATTCCAGTTACACCATCACCACCTTGCCCAATTTTGAATAACGCAATTTGAGTTTCAGGAATTGGCATTGTCAAAGCTTTATTAAGATCATTTATTGCCAAGTCAAATTGAGATAGTTGATGCCTAATTGTTCCGCGAAAGTAAAATGCTTCCTTGCTTGGCCAGTTAGTGCAAATGGAATTGTAATCGATTAATGCTTTTTCAAGGTTGTTTTTATTAGCATATATTCTTGCTCTTAGCAACAACGCCTCATGATGATAGAATTTTTGAGCCAGAAATAAATTCAAGAAATAGAGGGCACTGTCTTCTTGGTTTATTTCTACCAATGATCTTGCAATGGTAAGGTTTTGTGCTGGAGAATTGTATGATTTTTTACTAACATTGATTTTTTGAGAAAATCCATATTGTAAAATAAGAACATGTAAAAATGTAGTGAATAAATATTTCACAATCTTTATTTAGATGACAATAAAATAGAATTCTTACTCAATTTAGGCAATTTATTACAAGGCATAAATGATTTATTATTAATGGAATAGATTAAAAGTGAAAAAAACATGAATAATTATAGGGTATAAAACGGTTTTGTGGGTCTCTTATATATAGAGATTATAACATAATTAAATTTAGCCAGATAAATTCACCAACAATGATGGCTAAAAAATTGTTGAAGAATATGAAAAAGAAGAGGGGGAGTAGTTTTTTGGTCGTCATATTAATTTTTCTGAATGGATTTGTATCTGCTCAATCTGATTGGGACCAATTAATTAAAAGTGAAAATGGTGTAGTTATTGAGCAAAAGCAAAATGTAGAAATTTCTGTAAATGAAAATGGCCTTTTGGATATTGTTGCTCATGTTTATGAGGAAACTCAGCATTTAAGTGAAAATGCAAATATGTACAGCAAACAATCTATTGGATATTCTAATACTTTTACGGAGATATTTGATATTGAAGCTTACTCACTTATTCCCACGGATCGAAATAAGTTTAAAAAAATTAAAGTTAAAGACTTTGTCACTTCAGACTCTCGTTCTGCAGGAATTTTTTACGATGACCAAAAGAAAATCAGTTATTTATTTCCAGCGCTAAAGGAAGGTTCCAAATCAGTAATTTCTTATTCAAAAAAGTACAAAGAACCACGCCTCTGGGGATACTTTATGTTTTCATCTTATTTTCCTGTAGAAAAAAGTATATACACTGTAAAAGCCCACGAAAGCATCAAATTAAATTACCATAAATATGGAATTGACGATGATAAGGTCAACTTTACAATTGAGAAAAAAGGCAAATACAATATATATAAATGGTCGGTTTCTAATATTAATAAAATTAAACTAAGCAGAGGAGCAGATGGTGTATTGCATACAGCTCCTCACTTAATAATTTATGTTGATTCATATATTTTTAATGGTGAAGTACATAGTGTCCTTGGAAATGTAAAAGATTTGCATGCCTGGTATCAGAATTTTCTGGAAGGTATTGATGATGAAGATAATGAGGAAATAAAACTAACTGTAGATAATCTTATCGAAGATAAATTAACAGAGTTAGAAAAAGTAGAATCAATCTATGATTGGGTTCAACAAAACATAAAATATATCGCTATCGAAGATGGCTTGGGTGGATTTCGTCCTCGAACTTCCAACACAGTATTTACCAGAAGATATGGAGATTGCAAGGATATGAGCAATCTTATTCATAAGATGTTGAACCTTGCTGATATCCCATCAAACCTTGCCTGGATTGGCACTACTGCCATTCCTTATTCGCACAAGGAAGTTCCAACTCCTATGGCTGACAATCATATGATATGTACATATGTAAATAATGATAAGTATTACTTCCTTGATGCAACTGATCAATACAATACGTTAGGAATTCCAACAACTCATATCCAAGGTAGAGAAGCCTTGATAAACAAAGGTTCAAATGACTTTGAGCTTGTTAATGTGCCCATTGTTTCTTCGGAGAGAAATATGATTATGGATTCGGTATTTTTAAAAATAGAAGAAAATATAATTGTGGGATCGGGACAGGCCGAATACTCCGGATATAGTAAGATACCCATAGCCAATAATCTTGAAAATCTCAATGAAGAAGATAAAAAATCTTTTTTAAATCTATTGTTGAAAAAGGGGAATAACAAGTTTTCTTTAAACTCTGTCACGACAAATCAAGTTGCAGAAAAGAACAATGCTCTGCTCATTGATTACAATTTTTCTATTGAAGATTATATTGTAACGTACTCCGATGAAATTTTTGTTAATCCTCATTTAAATAAAGAGTTAGAAAATGGAATGATTGACATTTCTACTACGCAAAAGGACATACATTATTCATATAAAAAATTAACTACAAATGTTTTTTGTTTTGATATTCCAGAAACTTACAAAGTTTCTTATTTGCCAAAAAATTCTCAATATGACGGAGGAGATTTTGGATATAGCATCAAGTATAGAATAGATGACAATGTGATATATGTTCATCAAAGTGTAGAAATAAACACACTACTGCTTAAAACAGAACAATTTGAATCATGGAATAAAATGATAAAAGGATTGTTCTCTACATATAAGGAATCTGTGGTGCTGGAAAAAATTTAATTAGGAAAGTATAAATAAAATCAGGCAATAAATAGTATCTCATTGCAAGATGCATGTATTTAATTAAAAGAGTGCATGTTTTTTTATTGAAGATATTTGAGTTTTTTCAATAGGTTTATATTGTAATTATCTTGGTAGGAGAATTTTATAATTGTAAAATAATAAATATTTAATAGTGGATTTGAAATGAGGTTAGTTAGGCATACAATAATTATTATTTTGATATTTACTGGCAATTTTTGCTATGGTACGGGTTCTTTCTTTGATGAATATGATTGGGAATACGAGCCGAAATTTGAAGTTGTACAAACGGAAGAAAAAGATCAGAATGCCATAATCCTTAAAGACTTAAAAGTTGTCGAATTTTATTTCGATGAAGAGTACAATACCTTGATGCAGCTTTATACCGTCCATACCAAAATACAGGTAAATACTCATGATGCTATAGAATTGTATAATAAGCATTATATGCCTATGAATAGGGTAATTGGTATAGAAGATTTGAGAGTTAGGGTAATTACAAACGATGAAGTAAAAGAGATAGATGAGATTGATTTAAAAGACCACGAAGGGAAGGATGATTATTCTTCATATAAATTTTTTGCTATCGAGGGCGTTGAGATAGGAAGCCAGATTGAGTATATATATACATTTAAAATGTTACCTCAGTTGGAAGGTAGCAGGGAGTTTTTTCAGTCCGATGAATTAAAGTTAAATACTGAATTTCACATTTATTGCGAAGATAAAATGTACTTCAACACCAAAAGTTACAATGGTTTTCAGGAAATGGTGTTAGATACAACTATCGAAAGTAAGAATCACTATTTTGCTAAAATGCCAAAAATTGACCCTCTCACCGCAGAACCGTATGCCCCGTACAATAATAGTTTGATGCGTGTAGAATATAAGCTGGATTATATTGAGCCTGCAGGTGAAGTAAGATTATACACCTATGATCAATTATCTAATCAGCTCAATCAATATTTACTATCTGATATTACCAAAAAAGATATCAAATCTTTGAAAAAGCTCTCTAAAAACCTTGGTTTGGAAGAGTATAGTGAGGAAGAGAAAGTGAGAATTATTGAAGATTTTGTAAAAAGAAAGGTCACAATTTCAGAGCAAAGCAATGATGATGACTTGGAGAAATTGGAAGTTATCATAGAGAAATTAGTAGCCAATGAACGGGGTGTTATAAAACTTTATGTTTCTATGTTCGATATAAATGATGTTGACTATACTTATGGGCTAACATCGGATCGTACTAAAGTTGCTATGGACCCGGACTTTGAATCTTACAGTTTTTTGGAAAATTATATATTTTATTTTCCTCACTTAGATAAATATATGGCGCCCACCGAATCACTTTTTAGAGTTGGATACATTCCATTTAATTGGAGTAATAATTATGGACTATTTATAAAAAGTGTAAAAAATGGAGAATCGAGTACCGGAGTTGGGGAGGTTAAATTTATTGAACCTTTAGAGTACATAAAAAATCAAGATATGCTTGCTGTTACAATTGAGATTAATGATAAGTTCGATAACATTAATCTTGATATTGAGAGAACTATGACTGGTTATAATGCTGCATTTATTCAGCCAATATTTGAATTGATACCAGAAAAAGACGCAAAACTTGTGGTTATAGAATTATTGAATCTGTCAGGAAAAGATGTGGAATTGACAGATTTTAAATTGGAAAATTCCTCTATGGATTCCTTTTATTTAAAACCATTTATAATTCACGGAAATGCAACAACAAACAGTTCGTTTATTGATAAAGCCGGAAACCGCTACTTATTAAAAATAGGAGAGTTGATAGGCGAACAGGTAGAAATGTATCAGGAAGAAAAGCGTATGCTGCCTGTTGAAAATGATTATAACCGGATTTACGAAAGAGCAATTGATTTCATCATTCCAGAGGGTTACACTGTCCGAAATCTTGACGTCTTAAATATTGACATTTGCATTAAAGATGAAGAGGGAAATAAAACAATGGGGTTTGAGTCTAATTACATAATGGAAGGAAACCAGGTAAAAGTATTTATAAAAGAGTATTACAAACAACTTGACTACTCTTTGGAGTATTTTGATCAATTCAGAAATGTGATCAATGCCGCCGCCGATTTCAACAAAAAAATCCTCATCTTCGAAAAAGGATAGTGTCTGACAAAAGACTTTTTTGATTTTCAAGAAAACAATCAATATCCATATTAAGTTTATTCTTCTAAACTCAGTAAAATTATTTTTTTTATGAAGTATAGGCAATTTTATCCCCTTCTCCTGGCATTTATATTTGTTGTATCTCTAGCTAATGGACAAAAGAAATCAAAGAAAAATAAAGCAGATAATGATAATATGGAGCTAGCTACATTTGGTGCAGGATGCTTTTGGTGTGTGGAGGCGATTTTTCAACGTGTTGAAGGTGTTGAAAAGGTAGTTTCAGGATATTCTGGTGGAAGTGTAAAAAATCCCACTTACAAAGAAGTATGTCAGGGAACCACCGGTCACGCTGAAGTTTGTCAACTTAGTTATGATCCCAGTATTGTTAAATATAATTTTTTATTGGAAGTTTTTTGGCAAACCCATGATCCGACTACACTTAACAGACAAGGTAATGATGTTGGTACCCAATATCGTTCAGCCATTTTTTATCACAATGACGAGCAAAAAAATATTGCTGAAAAGTATAAAAAGAAGTTGGCAGAATCTGGTGTTTTCAAAGGATCTATCACTACGGAGATTGTCAAATATAAATCTATTTATATCGCTGAAGATTACCACCAAAATTACTTCAACGAAAATGGTTCTCAACCATATTGCAATTATGTAATTCTGCCAAAGGTCGAAAAATTTGAAAAAGTATTTAAAGAAAATTTGAAAAATTAAAAATTGATAAAAAGAGCTCCAAACAAATTATAACTAATTTTCACAAAAAAGACCAATAATCCTGAGCAGGTTTTTTATCCCAGGAGTCCAATTGGTTTAATATACTTATTCTGTCAATAGGTGCCGTTACAACAATTAACAATTGCGCCTTTTCCAAATGTGGGATAATATCGAAATGCTCCAATATTACTCCATAAATATTTTTACCGATTTTCCTTTCATTGTCGCATACCCAATGGAAAGAATCACCCTCTGCCAATAATAATTTAGCCAAATCTTTCCCGTTTTTTCCAGCACCCCATAAAACCAATGGTCTGCTTTTGTCTCTATCAAGTTGATAGAAATAACGGAGTTTTAGTTTAAAATATCTGTTGTCTTTGTAGCAATCCCAGGTTCTTGAAATGCGGTTTGAGCGATCTCGCCAATAATGCAGAACTTTGTCCAATCCAATGATCTTGAGGTTATGAGTATAAAATCTAAAGCATAGGTCATAATCTTCCGGATATACATCCGGATTAAATGCACCAACAGTCACAAAATCTTCCTTATGAATTATCCAGCTATGAGATGGGATTACACATTCTTTATAAATCTCTTGATAGTGGGTCTCATTTCGAGCAACTTCATTTAGCCAAACCTCATACTTTCTGAATCCATCTCCCACTTCTCCCTCATCTACAAAATGCTCTGTACCTCCGGCAATCACATGTCCTTTGCCGTATTTCATCCACTTATGCACCAGTAGGTCAAGTTTATAATCAGGCATTTTATCATCAGAGTCCATACGATTTATTAAGATGCCGGTTACATGTCTAAATCCTTCCTGAAGAGCTGGGATAAGCAATTGTTGCGGACTGTGAAATACTTTTATCCTAGGATCTTTTATTGCATAATAATCAAGTATTTCCGGTGAGCTATCAGAAGAATGATCATTTACTGCTATTAATTCCCAGTTCTGATAGGTTTGATTTAAAATAGAATCTATACAATCGGTAAGATATGGCTCAGTATCCTTTACAGCCATTATAATAGAAACTAATGGAAGATCGTCTTTCATAAAAATTTTAAACTTCTGATGTTAATTTTAAAGACAAGCTGAAGATCAATACATTTTATACTTTCAACTTAATATGTATTTTACCCAAGAATCCGGTTATTAAAATTATTAAGTATGCAAATAATAGTGATTTAAAAATACCGATATAACCAGTTTTTAGATTATCTGGAAGAAATATTCCTACTAGCATCATGATTGGATAAAATAGATATGGAATAAGATAACAGGTTAGCGTACTTGTTCCTGCCGGACCAATAAATGAAGCCCATTTCGTTTGATTGAAAACATCGGCTATTAGATAAAGTATAGCAAATACTAAGAAACTTATCCCTGCACAAATGGTAGTCCAAGAAGGAGTTGCATGAATTTTTGATATTCCCCATTCCGGTCGAGTCACAAAGCCATACGTAATAGAGATTATGGCAATTACTAAAATTAGAATAATAAAAAGCCTGGTCTTTCCCTTTTGCCCAAATTCAAGATACAGGAGTGAGGCTAAAATTCCACTGTAAACACTCACATGGAAAGAAGGACTTACCATCAATACTATGCTAGTTTTCCAATCCAATAGTTCAATAAAATCCAAGGCATTAAGCGCATGAAATATTAAAAGAATAATAACAGCATAAATGATTTTTTCTCCTACAAATAGAAAAATTATGGAGCACAGCAAATATGTCCAACCTATTATACCCAATATTCCCCACCAATGAGTTTGCAACCATGTAGGATTGTCTTCTGTTCCTGACTTATAAACTATACTTAAATACGCCAGGATTGCAATGCCAATTAACTGCATCACCCAGCCTGGAATTTTTTTAAATGCTTTGTTATTTGGGTATATATTCCAAATCAGCACTATAGCCATGGCCATAAAGATTTCCCATATATATTTTGAAAAGGGTAAGAGATCATTATTGATATTTTCAAAATTCACCATAAAAAATCCCATTACTAACAAGGCAAAACTCCTTTTGACGATATGCCATAAAATCTCCATAGATGCATCGCCTTTTTTCTTCCTGGCATTGATGCCAAACGGAATGGACAACCCTACAATGAATAGAAACCCAGGAAAAACCCAGTCAGATAAACCCATACCATCAGCCTCAGCCTTGGTATGCAATAGCCAAACAGGAATGTCACTTAATGTCCAGAGATCGTTTACAAATATCATCAAGAACATAGTGAGAGCCCTGAAAATATCAATAGAGGCAATTCGATGGTTTTTTTTCATGCTAATTGTCTGTGGGAATAATGCTTAATTGTAAATTATAATTTCAATAATTTTTCACACTTATCGCCCAAATTTCCGATGGTGCTTATTTCTATGTATGATGGACCATGAGTATGCCCAAAGTTTCCTGCCAAAACTACTGCCCGATCGCTTTTTCTGAGTTTGTATTTATTGCGCAGTTGCTTGAGGGCATCGCATAGAAATAATTCTTTTACTATTTCCATTTTGGTATAGCTTGAATAAACGCCATAAGATAGAGCCAATTCTCTCATTACATTTTTATCATAACACTGGGCAAAAACTATGTTATTACCACGATAGGCAGCCAGAGCCCTAATTGTTCTTCCTTTTTTGGTATCGGCAATTATTGCTTTTGTATTTAGCTCAATAGAAGCTTTAACTGCTGAAATAGCAAGAAACGCAGATATTTCATTGTTCACAATCAACAATGGTGTTCTCTTAATTTTGGGTGTGGCAGATTCTACCTCCCTGGCAATTTTTGACATTGTCCTGACAACCTCTTCAGCATAATCGCCATAAGCCGTTTCACCACTGAGCATTATGGCATCAGTGCCATCATAAACAGCGTTTGCTACATCCGATATCTCCGCTCTTGTTGGGCGAGGATTATGAATCATAGAATGCAACATTTGTGTTGCTGTGATCACTGGTTTTCGTCTGGCAATACACTTCTCGATAATCATTTTCTGAATTACCGGAATTTTTTCCTGCGGAATTTCAACTGCCAGATCGCCTCGCGCAATCATAATCCCATAAACATGATCGAGAATTTCTTCTATATTATCTACACCATCCTGATTTTCTATTTTTGCAATAATTTTAATGTTGCTGTTTCTGGAATTGAGAATTTTCTGCACAGCAATAGCATCTTGCTTATTTCTTACAAACGAGTGAGCAATAAAGTCCAGTTTGTTGTCCACAGCAAAATGAATGTAGTCAATATCCTTTTGACTAAGTGTAGGAAGTTTTACGTGGATTGAAGGTATATTCACACTTTTTTTACCACATATTTCTCCGCTATTTACTACTTCACAAGTTAGGCGTGATTTGTTTTTTGCTATAACTAAAAGCTCAATATCGCCATCATCAATTAGTATTCTACTCCCCACAGGAACATCTTTCACAAAACCAGCATAATTTACATATACACAATCTTTGGAAGTGATCTCTTCCGGATCACCTTTGATTTCTATTTTATCTCCAAACGAAACTGGAATATTTTCTAATGCTTTTGTAGTTCTTATTTCAGGTCCTTTTGTATCAAGTAACAGTGGGATTTTATCCGAAACAGCTCTTACATTATTTACAACTTTGAGTGTATCAGCATGGTCTTGATGAGCAGTATTTAATCTCACCACATCCATACCCAGTTTGTATAGTGATTTTATCAATTTTACATCGCATTTCATGTCAGAAATGGTAGCAACAATTTTTGTCTTTTTAAGCATTTATTTTTATAATTTGAAATATAAAATTATAAAGAATAATTCAATATGTATTGTGATTGTACATTAACTATATATGAAATTACATATACATAAATATTTAAAAATAGGTCCTTTCAACTCTTGTCTACTTTATGGATTATAATTATAAAATAATACCCAAAGAAATAAGATTGCTTCTTTGGGTACTTGATAAATCAAGTTAAATTTAGTCTTCAAAATAACAAGTTATTATGCTGAAGTATAAAATACTGATAATTGTAATGTTAGTTTCTGTCACACCAATTTTTGCACAGCTTAAAATTGGTGTGACTGGCGGAGCGGTACTCTCTTCACTTGTGAGAGACAGCCAATTAAGCTCGAGAGCAGGAATGATAGGGTATATGGCAGGTGCGGTAGCCAAGTTGAATGTTGGAGAATTGGGATGGTTTTTTCAATCAGGAATTAAATACACCCTCGAGGGAGATAATGATCAAAAGCTGAATTTTATTAAAATTCCACTCATCATTGGATTAGACATGTCAGAAGATGTAAATATTTATTTGGCATATAATCTTGCCTGGCAAGTTGGGAATCAGAATAATGTCCAAAATTTTTATAATAATTTTGCGAACATACTTGGCCTTGGTTTTGAGATTAATCTCTCAAATAAAATTGCTATTGGGTCAACGTTAAATTATGGATTGTCTAACTTGGTGAAGGTGCCTGAAGATGCCAAAAATTTCAATGTGAAGCCTTTTACTTTTGATATTTACCTAACATATTATATCCTATAGAGTTATAATTTTACAACACCTATTTTACCAAAGCCTATGCGTAAATACCTGAAAACAAAGCTTAAGAAATGGCCATCACTTTTTAAATCGTATTCAGGAATTTTAATAATTATAGTTGTATTATTTTTAATGACTCAAAACCAGATATATGCCCAAATAATGTATCAGAATGTTACTAGCAAAAGTATTTCGATGGGATCTTACGGACGTGTGGGAGTTGATTGGTCTTTCGAAAATGGTGGATCTATTGGCCGACGCCTCAATCTCAATAATATGGGTAGTATTGGGGGTAGGATGGAGGAGCAGGATTATTTGGAAATAGCACCGGCATTTCATTTCAAACCCAAAGCTGGAGATAGCACAAACATATATGCCCAAATGAGATTTGCGATGTATTCTACAAGTCTTACATCTTTTGGAAATAGCACGTCCAACAGTTTGGGAGGACTAGAATTCGCCATTCCAGAACTATATGTGGAAGCAAGGAATATCCATGGAAAGGACTTAAGTGTTTGGGTAGGATCCAGATTATATAGAGGTCCGGATGTGCATATTGCAGATCATTTTTACTTCAATGATCATTCTGGTCAGGGTTTTGGTGTTGAGTTTAAAAATACGAGGATATCAACCCAATTTATAGCCTCATCAGACACAAGCTCTACTGTACCACCTTTCTTTTATTTGAACATTAAAACCGGAACACCCAGTGCTGCACTCCGGCAAAGAGTAATTCTTAATGTCGAGCAGGATTTTAAACTTAACAAAAATAATACACTGACTTTATTGGGAGAGTTTCACCGGATGGCTGATGCAGATTCGGAGCAAGAAATTGACACAATTGATTTTGATTTAAACTTTCCATCTGACCATGGATTGGTATTGGGAGTAAGGCATGCATATGATTTTAAAAATCACTTGCCGGGTTCCTTCAACCATTTTTCTGTAAGGTACGGGACCGGAATAGCAAATGGTGGTGATGGCGGAATGTCAAGGACCTGGCTAACATTTGGTGCTCCTGACACACTTTCACTTAGCTTCAAGGGGGCATATTCCTGGGCAATTGTCAATCATATGGTTGTAAATTTTTCCAGGAACTATACTTTGAATGGTTATCTGATAATGACAAGCAGCAAGGGAGCTGCTGATACTGATCATATTTCCAAAACCTACTTTGGGAAAGAAGTATTTAATAGAAAATTTGATTTCACAATCGGAGCAAGAAATGAACATTATATTACTGATTATTTTCATTTACTAACCGAAATTCACTACTCGCAACGCAATGATGGAACAGACCCAGTATCAAGTGTTACGAAATTTTCAATTGCGCCAATTTTGGTGCCAACAGGGAATCGTGATACATGGGCTAGACCACATTTAAGATTTGTATTCTCTTTGGCCAGATATAATGATTATGCAATGGAAAGTCTCTATTCTCCATACCTACAATTTGTAGGTGAACGAAGATGGGGATACTATTTTGGTGTAAAGGCTGAATGGTGGATTTGGAATTGACGTAGGCTATAAAATAATTATAAAAATAAATATGGACCCTGACAAACAACGAACATCACTATGAGAAATCAAAAATCACTTTTTAAGTTTTGTATTATTTCGGTATTAATTCCATTTTGTTTTACTGTTGAGGCACTGGGACAAAATAAGGATGGAGAAATTCATACTTCAGAATCATTCGCATTCCCATATATAAAAATAATTTCTGCAACAGTAACCGGAAATAAGCGAACGAAAGAAAAGATTATTACTCGCGAGCTTGATTTTAAATTAGGTGATTCTCTGGCTACGTTCAATAAAAATGATAATTTTTCTTTTAAATCCGAAAAACGAATCAATAAAAATGACTCAAGTGAAATCATCAAAAGATTGCGGTACAGCAGAGAAAATATTATCAATACAAAGTTGTTTTTGACCGTGGATATTCATTTAGAGCAAATCAAAGGAAAAGAATATAATGTGCGAATTGATGTTCATGAAAGGTGGTACATATGGGCATTCCCAGTTGCAAGAGTTGATGCTCCTAACTTCAATGATTGGTTGAAAGACCCGGATTTAGATCTACTTAATTTAGGGTTATTCACCAGCCATAATAATATGTTTGGCCTGAGTCATCAAACTTCCTTAATTGCCTATTTTGGAAATTCACAATTGTATGGATTTGGATATTATATTCCCTGGATTGGTCATGGTCAAAAAATAGGATTGAGAATGGGAGTTGTTTACTCTAATTCCGGTGCTGTAGAATATGCATCAGTGGATAACGAAAGACAAATGCTTTATGATCAAAACAGTCTTCAAGAATGGCTGGTATCAGCTGCTTTTAACATTCGACCCGGACTGTATAATTACAGCAAGATAAGACTTCAAGCAGTTTCAGCATCTGTATCAGATACAATGATGTTGCTTTCGCCAAACTATTTGCCTGATGGCAATCAGAGTGTAAGTAATATGAACTTGTATGCTGATTATCTTTATGATTCAAGAAATAAAAAATCATACCCGCTGAAAGGAAATTTTATGAAAGTTTTCATTGACAAGAGGGGATTAGGGATTTTATCACATGACGTAGACTATTTTTACTATGGTATTGATTTTCATTTTTACCAATCTTTAGGAAATAGATTTTATGTAGCAGAAATGGTAAAAGCTGTTAATTCTTCCAGTAAAAATATTGCCTATCATTATAAGCAGAACCTTACTTCCGGAGATGATTTTATTCGGGGATACGACTACTTTTCACTGCGAGGGGATCAAATGTATTTTTTCAGAAGTAACGTTAAGTATGAATTGGTGCCACCTAAAGTTAAAGTTCCTAAAGATGGAAATGAAGGAAGTAAGTTCAAGAATATCCAGTATGCTTTTTATCTAAACTTTTTTGCCGATGCTGCCTACATGAAAGATGATTTTACTGTTGACAACCCATTAAACAATAAAGCCTTGTTCAGTTGGGGATTAGGATTGGATTTTGTGAGCTATTACGACATGGTGTTGCGTTTTGAATATGCATTTACTTCAATCGGTACAAACGGGTTCTATTTTGGGTTTGGAATACCTATTTAGGGTTAGGAGCTATTATAATTTATAACTATTGCAATAAATCCAGGATCTGTTTTTGAGATTGCTGGCAAATAAGTAAATATTTCACAAAGCAGATATTTATACTTTATCGGAATTGTAAAATTTGGATCGACCAATACTTATTTTATGGTTTTAATTTTCAATAATAAAAGGCCTCAAGGAGACCCTAAAGTTAATATGGTAATTTAAGGATATTAAATATTCATTTAATATCCTTAATCAGGTATCACAGAGAATTGCAAGTTGAATCATTAAATTTATGCTGGCTCGTAGGTAACTGACCTAGCTTAAAATATTTTGGAACTCCTGCTTGTAATTAATAACCCAGCGGAACTTCAACAATAGTTTTGTCCCACGCCAGTCTCAAGATGGCCGTGTTATTACCTTTATCTTCCATTTGTATTGAAAATGCCTCTACGACATCAGAATTTGTGATTGCCTTCACATTGACTCTCAATACGTCATTTTTTTCTTTGTAGCTGTATGCTCCCCAATAGTCGAGATCAGAATTGATAATTATAGTCCATTCTTTCTTACCGGGTATTGTGAATAATGAATAAGTGCCGGCTTTTAATTTTTCTCCGCCAATAGTTATATCCTGATAGGCTTTGAACTCCACCGCCTCATTTGCACCTGTTCTCCATACTTTTCCGTAAGGGACCTTCGCTCCAAATATATCCCGACCATTCTTTTGAGGTCGACTGAAATATACTTTCACGATGGCTTTTTCTCCATCATTTCGATCATGTGCAAAATTATCTGGAAGGTAGGCTGCATCCATTGGACTTTTATCAATCTTTCTAAACGACTGAGCAGTTGCTGACAAACTGGTGCTAAAGATGAACAATAAGGAATAAACTAGAAATCGCATAATTATAATTGGTTAAATTTTATAAAGTGTTAATGAAATAATATCAAATATCGTCAAGTGAAATTAGACAATTATTTTGTACTTAATTTTACGTTGGAAGTGGATTAATAAATCAAACAAATCTATGACATTTAATTATTAATATTTTGTCTGCTGTTTTTGATAATTCTCTGGTTAATAAACCTCCAGTCGTCAGTTTAATTCTATTTTAGATTTTCTTCTTTCTCTTTTCATATTACAGTAATTTAAAATTTATGTGCTTAACTTGCTGTCAAGTCAAATATAGTGAGTACAATAAGCCTAATAATGTTATTAACTTATATCTCAACAAAATACACATCCTATTGTAATTGACTGTCATTCCAAATCTTTCCATGCAATATTAAGGAAGTAGAATCTGCATATTTAATATGAATATTGTAAATTTCTACTTTGATTAAATGAATTTCACATTACTAAAACTATTTAAATATGGCTAATGATTTCAGATTTACATTCGGACCCTGGAACATCCATGAAGGAGCAGATGTATTCGGCCCTTCTGTTCGCAAAACTATCAAGTTCGACAAAAAACTTGAAATGTATAAACGCCTTGGATTTGATGGAGTTCAATTGCACGACGATGATGCTGTTCCAGTGCTTGAAGGTAAATCGACTTCTCAAATTACCTCGGAAGCAAGGTCTTTAAAACATCGACTTGACAACCTGGGACTAAAGGCTGAATTTGTTGCTCCAAGATTATGGGAAGATTCGAGAACCATTGATGGAGGATATACATCAAATGATCCTGCTTGTCGCAAATATGCAATAGAACGATCGAAAATTTGCATTGACATTACCAAGGAGTTAGGCATTGATTTGGTTGTACTTTGGCTGGCCAGAGAGGGGACATATATTCGTGAAGCTAAAGATAGCAAAGTGGCAACTGAGCGACTCGTAGAAGCCATAAATGTGATGCTGGCCCATGATCCTGATATTCGTATTTGTGTAGAGCCCAAGCCCAACGAGCCTATGGATCATGCCTATATCCCTACAACAGGACATGCCATTGCCTTGGGAATGTTGACAAATGATGCGAATAGGGTAGGAGTTAATATCGAAAGCGCTCATGCCATACTCGCAGGATTAGATCCATCTGACGAAATGGGATTTGCCTTGGCACATGATAAACTCTGGACTGTTCACTTAAATGATCAGAATGGTTTGAAGTTTGACCAGGACAAATCATTTGGTTCGGTTGATTTGCGGAGAGCATTAAATCAGGTGCGAATATTGGATAGGCATGGTTATGGAAAAAATGGTGAATGGGTAGGCCTCGATGTAAAAGCCATGCGTACACAAAAAGATAAAACAGCCACTACTCATTTAACCAACAGTCTTGAAATGTTTCATCGCCTGCTTGAGGTATCAAGAAGTATTGATGAGACTAAAACAGAAGCTTTTATCAGTCGTCGTGACTATGAAGCTCTGGACCTTTATATAATGAAACACATCATGGGGAAGTAAGTATTGTTTTGGGAATATAAAAATAAATGCATCATAAAACTTCATCCAATTTAATAAGCCAATTCGTTTTCTCCATAACTTTTACGACAATGTTTATATGTTGTACAAGTAAAGAGAATACTGTAATTGACATCCAGAATGTATTGTTCAGTTACTCAATTTTAGAGGGGTTAGAACCAGAAAATGGTGTTTGTCGTAGAGATCCGTCTGATGTCATTTTAGTAAATGAGACATATTATTTATGGTACACCAAAACAGAGAAAAAATACAGTGGATACGACGCTTCTATTTGGTATGCTATTTCAGAAGATGGAAAGAAATGGGAAGAAAAAGGAGAGGCTTTGGGTAGAGGGGAAGTTGATAGTTGGGATGAATACAGCGTGTTCACTCCAAATATTTTAATGGCATCTGATAAATATTATTTATTTTATACCGGGGTAAAACCAACTGCGGGCAATATTGATGGCAAGTTTGAAAACAATTCAGAAACTGACATTACTGCAATTGGTTTAGCCGTATCAAAAAATCCCGATGGGCCATTTGTTCGTATCATACCTAATCCCATCATGGAGGTGAGCGACACTTATGAGAAATTTGATAGCTATAGAATTGATGATGCATGTATTATTTTTAGAGAGGATAGTTATTATTTGTACTACAAAGGCAGAAGTAGAAAATACGGAAATCAAGGTCCGAAACAAACAAAGCTCGGCGTGGCAATATCACATAACCCTGAAGGTCCATATAAAAAGTATGTAAATAATCCAATAATAACCAGTGGCCACGAAGTGATGGTTTGGCCATATCAAGATGGTGTCATGGCTTTATTATCAAATCATGGCCCTGAAGGAAGAACACTTCAATTTGCAGATGATGGAATAACTTTTAATAAAGTAGCATCATTTGGAGACGATTATCCAAAAGCTCCGGGTTCATTTAGAGTTGGAAATTTTACCGATGCATCACAACAAAAAAATGGTATTTCCTGGGGAATTTCAATGTTTTATGGCAGTAAGGAGAAATGGCCTCATCTATTGAGGTATGAGATAGAACTAATATCAGAAAGATAATTAGTAATAAAAACGGATAAATTATTATAATTAAGTATTTGCCCATGAAAGTGTTGTATTCATGGTAGCATCTTGAAACTGTCACATAAAACATCATGAAAAATTATTGTTTTCTGATTTCCATTCTTTTTTCTTTCTCATCCACTTCGATAGTACAGGCTCAGGAGAATCCCTGGATAAAACATGTAATTGACTCATCACTAAGTGGTGCAGATGGTGTGAGGCTGGCAGATGTAAATAATGACAATCTTATGGATATTACCACAGGTTGGGAAGAAGCAGGTTTCACCAAGGTATATTTACATCCCGGACATAGTATGGTAACACATATATGGCCATCTGTACTAATTGGGAAGACACCATCTGTTGAAGACGCAGTTTTTTGTGATTTGAATAATGATGGGCTTCTAGATGTAATTAGCAGTACAGAAGGGGAGACTAAGAAAATATTTATTAATTGGGCGCCTGAAAATCGCAAGGACTATCTTGACTCATCAAAATGGAACAGTGAAGTTCTTACACCTTCTGATGGTCTTATGCAATGGATGTTTGCAATTTCTGCTCAATTGGATGGGAATTATGGTTTAGATATAATTGCTGGTGCTAAAGGGCAAAATGCTAAAATTGGTTGGTTTCAAGCTCCGGAAAATCCTCATGAGCAGTCTGATTGGAATTGGTACCCTATCAGCGCAGCTACCTGGACAATGTCTCTATTTCTCAGGGATATTGACCATGATGGAGATATGGATATTGTTACCTCAGATCGCAAGCCTGGTGCTACAAATGGGATTCGATGGTTGGAAAATCCTGGAAATATTATTAACCAAAGGCAAGAGTGGGACAATCATTTTATTGGCGCCAGGGGTTTGGAGGTAATGTTTATGGACATGTTTGATCTTGATGGAGATGGCATTGAAGACGTGGTAGCCACTGAATATACCAATCAGAAAATTGTTTATTTACGTAAGTTGGATAAATCTGGATTAAAGTGGAAGAATTATAATATTGATATCCCAACCAGTGCAGGGCGGGCCAAGGCAGTAAGAGTCGGAGATATCAATGGTGACGGAAACCCTGATCTGGTACTCAGCACAAATACATTAAAAAATGAGTTTAAAGAAGGAATCATTTGGCTGTCGTACAAAAATGCAGAAACTGACAAAGAGTGGGAATCGCATCATTTGAGTGGGAACATAGGGTATAAGTTTGATCGCATTGAATTATTGGATTTGGATGGTGACGGCGATCTTGATGTACTCACTTGTGAAGAAAACTATGGTGCAAAAAGTCAGGGTCTTGGCGTGATCTGGTATGAAAATCCATTTAATAATAGCATCATCATCAATAAATAATTGTAAAATTAATATATGGAAAACAAGCCAACATTTGAAGGAACAATAAGATCAATACCCAATATTAGTTCTGCTCAAGTAGATTTAGTCTTATTAAAATTTAAACCAATGCGTTATGCAAAAAATCAATTTATTGGCCGGAAAGATGAGACTTGCAGATTTACTGCTTATGTTAAAAAAGGCTGTGTAAGCAATTATCGAATACTTGACAATGGGAAAAAGTCAATAAATCATTTTGCATTTGAAGATTGGTGGGTTGGAGATCTGGAAAGTTTTTTAAATCAGAAACCATCTGAAACTTATTGGTTGACAATTGAAGACACCGACTTGCTAGCAATTAACAAAGTAGATTTTGATATTGTGATGAATACAATACCACCTTATCGGGTATTCTTTCAAAAAAAGATGCAAACAGCATTTTTGAAAGAAATGGAAAACGGTGATAAAAATAAGTTTGAAACGGCATTGGAAAAATACCTTAGAATGATGACAAATTATCCCCAAATCATTCTAAGGGTTCCGCATTACGATATTGCAGCCTACCTTGGAATTGCTCCGGAATCATTGAGCAGAGTGAGAAATCATACTATGAAAAGTGATTCTTAACAAATGTCAATGGAATGTATAATTAATGCCTCTATGTTTGCTTTGTAACTAATACATATATTTTTACAGCAGCTAAGCCGGAAAAGTTATTTGCATTGGCAAATGATAAATCTTATCAATTGATGTTGATAAATTATAATTAATTCCAAAAAGAAAAACGAAGATGTTAATAATTTAAATTTTAATAAGATGAATAAAACAATCATAGCAAGACACAAAGTAGGCAATATTGATAAATGGCTCAAAGGACATCAGGATAGGGTAGAATTATTTTCTCCTGCAGTATCGAGTTTTAAAACGTTTCAAGATGCGGAAGATCCCAATTCGGTGGTTTTAATAATGGAAGTCACTGATATGGAAATGTTAGGAGCAATTCTTAATGATCCAAAAATCCAGGAAACGAAAGATCGGCATACAGTTTTGGAGCCAATTATAATGTCAATGCCGGTAGAACTATAGTATTCAGTTCCTTTATCTCAGAAAAAGAGGTTTGCAGAAGCGACTTTCTTCAAACCTCTTTTATCTGATTGATAATCTA
>CAYREN010000026.1:0-22821 GCA_964423255.1 uncultured Roseivirgaceae bacterium
GAAGAGAAAGTAAGGTTCCATGTGTATTATATGGAGGAAAAGAACAAGTACATTTTAGTGTACCGATGATCCTTTTCAGAGAATTAGTTTACACACCGGATGCCGCATTTATAAATATCAATATAGAAGGAGAAGAACACTCTGCTATATTACAAGACATTCAATTTCACCCGGTAAGTGAAGTAATCCTTCATGCAGATTTTCTTACTTTATCGGAGGACAAACCCATTAAAATGGATATACCTGTTAAGCTTACAGGAACAGCACCTGGATTAATTCAAGGTGGTTTGTTGGTTGTGAAATTGCGGAAAATAAAAATCAAGGCAATACCCAATAAAATGCCAGAAGCAATTTCGCTTGATGTAAGTGGTTTAGATCTTGGAAAATCTATTAAAGTGGCGAGTATTGAGGCTGATGGATTTGAAATTCTTAATAATTCAAGAATAACGATTGCATCAGTGGAAGTACCAAGAGCTCTTAAAGCAGCTGATGACGAAGAAGGTGAAGAAGGTGAAGAGGGTGAAGATTCGGAAGCAACAGAATCAACGGAAGAATAAATTACAAAAATCTTTTATCAAAAAATCCTGCTTACACTTAAGCAGGATTTTTTTATTTATAAGAAAATTACTTTCCATTTATGTCCAGGGCATGAAGTATTTAATAATTGGATTGGGTAATATAGGCCCTGAATATGAGTTGACCAGACACAATATAGGCTTTCTGGTGGTTGACTACCTTGCAGATAAGGCAAAAACTCCTTTTAATATCTCAAAGCTTGGAAGTACGTCACTTTTAAAACAAAAAGGAAAACAGATTTACTTGTTGAAACCATCCACATATATGAACCTATCCGGAAAAGCTGTCAATTATTGGATGCGACAATTAAAAATTCCGATAGAAAAAATACTTATCGTTACAGATGACATCGCCCTGCCCATAGAAAAAATACGAATGCGAAGCAAGGGTTCCTCAGCAGGACACAATGGATTGAAAAACATCGAAGAAACTATTGGCGGCAATTACCCGAGATTGCGAATTGGTATAGGCAATAACTACCCAAGGGGAAAGCAAGTTGATTTTGTTTTGAGCAAATTTTCTACCGAAGAATTGGAAAAGATACCAAAGATCGTTAAAAATGCTGGAGATGCTGCACTTTCTTTTTGTACCCTGGGAATAGAAAGAACAATGAATTTTTTTAATAATTGATCAATTAGCCCTAATCGCTACTACAGGATCTAACCTTGCTGCCATCAGTGCAGGGATAATACCTGCAGCCACACCAACAAAGGTTGATATCCCCAAACCAAGAACAATATTTTTAACCATTAACGTAAGTACAAAAGTGCCCATAGGAATATAGGTAGCAAAATAAACCAACAATAATCCGAATCCTCCGCCAATTAAACTCAGAAATATAGCTTCAAACAAGAATTGGTACAGTACAAAATAATTTTTTGCACCAAGAGATTTCTGGATGCCAATGATACCAGTCCTTTCACTAACAGTCACAAACATGATATTTGCGATACCAAATGCGCCTACCAATATAGAAAAAATACCTATAAACCATCCAGCCATTGTCAACACATCAAATATTCCTTGCAACTGGTTGGTTATCATCTCGGGACGGTTAATAGCAAAATTATCTTTGTCTGTGGGTCGGAGGCCTCGATAATTTCTTAATAAACCTCTTGTTTCATTTTCAAGCTCAATTAAGCCTACGTCATTTTCATTACCCTTTAAAGCAATTAGCACATATCCTCCTCTTCTTTTTCCGGTATAAAAAAGTTTTTTAAAGGACCCAAATGGAATTAACACGCTTTCATCATTGTTTGGAGTATTGAGCAAAGTTTCTCCACTCTCTTCCATTACACCAATAACAGTATATTTCAACCCTCTTATTACAACTTTTCCCCCAATAGCATCGCCGTATGGGAAAAGTGTATTTTTAACCTTATAACCAATCAATACCACATTGGTCGCATAATCCAACTCTCTGACAGAAAAAAATCGACCCTTTGCTAAATTAACATCGTAAAGATCTAAATGACCTTCTGTCACACCCATTAAATTAATTCCTCCAATGCTATTGCTTTTTCTTTTTATTACTCGACCTCCATTAACAACAAATACGCAAACTCCAGAAGCATTTTTTAGGTTTCTCCCCAGATATTTATATTCATTAAATGTGACCATTGGTCTTTTTTGATATTCCCACCAGGGTTGATTTGGAGAAAAACTATAAGGCCATTTTTCTATGTAAAGCATATTTGTCCCTAGAAAAGATAAGCTACTTTTAATATTAGATTTAAGAGAATCGACAACGGTGAGTGCTGCAATTATGGCAAAAATACCAATCGTTACTCCAGTGAGTGACAATATTGTGCGAAGAAGATTTTGTGTTAATGCATTCCACGCAAACCTAAAACTTTCAAAAATCAATCTTATCTTAATCAATACATGTTAGTTTAATTCCTTTACGGTTAAATAGCCAATGAAAATTATTTTAAGAGTATTTAGAAAGCTAAATTGAAGTTAAGGTACTATATGAAAATTGATGTCCTAGTTTAATTGTGACTAATCTTATCTACATTTAAAAAGTAATATAAATAATAGAAGTTAAAAACTTAATTATAGTCAAACAAATTATTAACTTTGCAGCCTTTTAAAATTTCACATATCTTATACTATTTAATACTGTAATATTAAATATGAAACGTTCTCTATTCAAGTTTGATTTGCCTACTGGCTGCATAGCATTATATCCGGATGAAAATAGGGATGAGTCCCGTTTACTGGTCATCCATAAAGATTCTGGTAAAATTGAGCATAAAGCCTTTAAAGATATAATAGATTATTTTGATGAAGGCGATGCGCTGGTAGTCAATGACACAAAAGTGTTTCCTGCAAGATTGTTTGGCCATAAAGAAAAAACTGGGGCGAAAATTGAAGTATTTTTACTTAGAGAGCTAAACAAAGAAATGAAACTTTGGGATGTTCTTGTAGATCCAGCCAGAAAAATTCGCGTTGGAAATAAATTGTATTTTGGTGAAGACGATTTAATAGCAGAAGTTATTGATAATACAACCTCACGTGGAAGAACAATAAGATTTTTATATGATGGCACAGATGAAGAGTTTAGAGGTCTAATTGATTCTCTTGGCGAAACACCCCTACCTAAATATATTAATAGGGAAACTGAACCTGAAGATAGAGAAAGATTTCAAACAATATTTGCTGACAATATTGGAGCTGTTGCAGCCCCAACGGCAGGTATGCACTTTACAAAACAGCTCGTAAAAAGAATGGAAATCCTTGGTGCGAATATCACTCCTATTACCCTGCATATTGGACTAGGTTCCTTTAGACCAGTGGATGTTGAAGATCTTACCAAGCATAAGATGGATTCCGAAAACTTTTTCATAAAAAAAGATACAGTTGATGTTGTCAATAGAGCTTTAGACAATAAAAAAAGAGTTTGTGCTATAGGTACTACTCCCATGAGAGCGTTAGAATCCTCGGTTTCAGCAAATGGAAGATTAAAAGTACGTGAAGGGTGGACTGACAAATTTATTTTTCCCCCATATGAATTTAAAATTTGTAATGCGCTTATAACAAATTTCCATATGCCAGAAAGCACACTACTAATGATGGCCTGTGCATTTGGTGGTTATGAATTAATTTTAGATGCTTATCAAACAGCCATAAAAGAAAAATATCAGTTTTTCAGCTATGGCGATGCAATGATGATAATATAAGTTAATTTAAAGCTTCATTTTATGAAGCTTTTTTTTATGAAAGAATACGCGATCATTGTTGCGGGGGGTAGTGGGTCCAGAATGAAAAGTGATACCCCTAAACAATTTCTCAAATTAAACGACCAACCCATTCTATATCGCACAGTTTGCGCCTTCCTTCATTATTCTGAAAGTATTGAAATTATATTAGTTATCCCTTTGGCAGATATTCAAAGATGGCATAAAATCAGTACTTGCTATCGCCTCAAAACCAATATCAAAATAGTTAATGGAGGCAAATCCAGGTATCAATCTGTAAAGAATGGACTGCAAGTAATAAAAGACGACAATAGTTTAGTTGCTATCCATGATGGAGTGAGGCCTTTAATCAAACCAAAAATAATTGCCAAGTCATTTGCGTTAGCGAAAATTCATGGTAATGCAGTAGCCTCTACACATCTCAAAGAAAGCATTCGAATGGTTGCCGGATTGAATAATTCAACTGCTGACAGAGATAAATATAGAGCGATACAGACTCCTCAAACATTCAAAACAAGTATTATTAAAGCTGCCTATGATAGGCACAAATATTCAAAAGATTTTACAGATGACGCAAGTGTCGTAGAAAAAACCGGTGAAAATATTTTCCTTTTTGAAGGTAGTTATGAAAATATAAAAATTACAACACCTGATGATATGTTATTTGCAGAGGCAGTTTTGAAAAAAGAATAAAAAAAGCAATGAATACAATCCATTGCCCAAATATTATTATTGGTTATTAAAGTCAATATTCATCCTCATTAAAAAAGAAGTCTTCCTTTGTGGGATAATCCGGCCATATTTCTTCAATATTTTCATAAGGCTGTCCATCATCCTCTAACTCTTGCAAATTTTCAACAACTTCCATTGGAGCTCCAGATCGAATTGAAAAGTCTATCAATTCATCCTTCGTGGCAGGCCACGGTGCGTCTTCTAAATACGAAGCCAATTCTAATGTCCAGTACATATTTTTAAGATTTCTAAATAATCGTGCAAAAATAGAATTTTATTTTTAAAAACAAATAAGTAGCAATAAAATTAAAGACGAACTTTTCTCTAAATTGTTTAAAATGCTCAATTGTTCAACTATCTCACACTATAAATTACTCATTATATTAAATTATTCAATCACTTCAATTAACGAGAGCCTGTTATTTTATTTATATAATTAATTACCCAATAATATTTTTAATATCTTTGAAATTAATTGATTACAAAAACTGCAATCAAATAGAAAGCAATGAATAAGAATTATGACATTGATAATGTCGATTTAAAAATACTTGCCTTGCTCACTGAGGATGCAAAAATGCCTTATACTGAAGTAGCAAAAAAAGTTTTCGTCTCAGGTGGCACTGTACATGTGAGAATGAGAAAAATGGAAGAGATTGGAATCGTTAAAGGTACCACTCTAAAAATGGATTACTCGAAAATGGGCTTCGACATTACCGCATTTCTTGGAATCTATCTTGAAAAAAGTTCTCTTTATGACGCTGTAATAAAAAGATTAAATCTTATCCCCGAAGTTGTAAAAATACATTACACAACTGGAAATTATAACATATTTATAAAGCTACATTGCAAGGACACCAATCACCTAAAAGATGTTTTACATGATAAAATTCAACAAATTGAAGGGATTGAACGCACTGAAACTATTATCTCGCTGGAAGAAAGCCTTAACCGTCATATTCAGTTTACTGATAAATAGTTAGTGGTAAGATTCAATCATTGTTTTCTCGTCGAGGTCTTCGAGGGCGCAAATTTTCTTTTGGTTTGTCGTGACTATCGGTGTGGTCTTTATTAGATTCAATATTTCTTCTATCACCAATATTTTGTTCTCTTCTTGGTTTATGTAAACCTTCTATATTCCCTCTATTCTCATCAGTATTCTCCCTGGGCCTGTACCCTCCTTGTCGCGAAGATTGATCATTAGCACTTCGTGGTCTATGTCCGTCTTCACCTCTACTACTATATCGATCTCCTCTATTTCCTGAACCTCGATATTGATTATCGGTTCTTTGTCCGGCATTCCCCCCTTGTTGACCGCCTCTATTATATCCACCTCTACCTCCACCTGACCTAGGTTTCTTGAGTCTATATTCTAGTTTGTGCTTTTTACGATATTCTTCAATAAGCGAAAGAATCAACTGCTCAAACTCCTTTGGATAGGCATTGACAGTGTATATCTGATCACGCTCTCTTTGCTGAACTTTTACAGGTTTGAAATTAGGGTTATGCTTTTTTATTTCTTCAATAAATGCCAGCCCTACATTATTTGTATCGTAACGCGTAAACCTTAACCCAGATCTTAAAAAACAAATAAATACAGTTATCAGGTTTGGATCTTCCTTTTCCACTTGCAAATTATTATGGTTGCCAACTATGTGTTTTACAACATTCAAATTAAATCAAAAAATTACACAAATCATCAAAACTAAAAGAATAATATGTCGCTTCCATGTAACTTTTTTGAGTTTAATTTATATTCCTTCTCTATCCCTATTTATTTTGAAGTACAATCTTTAACCTATTTGTATCAATTTGACTTTTGAAAATTAATTTTGCCACTTAAAACTTCAATATCTTGATTTCAACCCTTCTATTCTTTTTTCTGGTTTCTGCTCCAGCATTACTAGCGATTGGTTTTGTACCACCATAGCCTTTGGCTTTGAGTCTTTTCTTCTCAATATCGTTTTTTATCAAATAATCCATAATGGTAGTTGCTCTGGTTTCTGACAATCTTAAATTTGCTGATGAGGAACCTCGATTATCTGTATGCCCTCCCAGCTCAATTTCAAGTGAGGGATTATCCTTAAGTAAAAGAAGTAATCTTTCCATTTCAGGAATTGATTCCGGTAGCATTTCTGCCTTTCCTTGCACGAAGAATATATTACTTAATTGTACCGTCTCACCAATGGCCAATGGAGTCAAGACTAAATCTCGTATTATTTCTTTGTATTCTGTAACGGTTGTAAAGTCTTCATTTTGACTGATAGCGATATAACCTTTGGCTTCTGCTCTAAACCCATATTTCTTTCCAACTGGCAACACAATGGTATAATTCCCATTAATAGGATCTGAAATTGCCAAACCGTCCTCGTCTTTTAATGGCAAACTTTCATAAAAAATATCTGCTTCAATTGGCTTTTTTGTTTTTGAATTGATCACCCTACCTTTAATCAATACTACCGGATCTGGTTTAGCATCTTTTGCTAATGATATTCTATAAATATCTTCATCAGTAGGATTAAAATCAACTTTATTCAAGGCCCCTGCTGTGGAAATAAAATATGCAAAATCACCTTTGGCAGAGATAGTATAGTAACCGTCCCAACTGATTGAATTAATAGCTTTACCAATGTTGGTTGGCACGCTCCAATTTGTCCAGGTATCATCCATCCTTCTACTATAAAATATGTCACTTTCTCCAAACCCTCTATGGCCATTGGATGCAAAGTATAATGTCTTATTATCTGAGGCCAAGAAGGGTGCAAACTCCACCTTTCTCGTATTTACTGTAGAACCAAGATTCTTTGGCTTGGACCATGAGTCTTCACCTGTTCTAAAACTGACATATAAATCCTGATCTCCTTTTGAGTCTTTTCGCTGAACTGCAGAAATTAAAACTTTACCTGAATTTGACTGAAAATAGTCCTGATATTCACTCAGGTTATAATAATCTTCAATGTCTTGCTTTCTAGGGAAACTCCACCCCGATGATGTTTTTCTTGATACCGAGACACCGTCTTCCACATTGCCATCGTCATAGTAGGCATTGATTACCATAATAGTATTGCCATCAGGGCTTACGGAACAAATCCCATTGGGTAATTTATCATTTATCGGACGGCCAACATTATGTGCATATGACCACTCTTTTCCAACCATATCTGTAACATATACATCTTGATCATCCCTCTTCCCTCCCATATTGCTCGGGCTGTTTTTCCTGGCGAAATACAGTCTTTTACCGTCCGGAGAAATGACTGGTTTCGATTCAAGATATTTTGTATTTACATTATTGCCCAACCGTTCTTTTGTGGCTACAAATGTTATTTCTTCTCCAACTGAGGCAACTGTAGTAGATGCTCCTGAAATGATCTCACCTTTATATTCTACTTCACAAATACCTACAGCATCAATTTGAGACCAACCTTGATTTACATATGTATTTAAATGAACAGCAACTCCTTTTACCAGGTATGGAGTTTTATCAATTACTATTGATAGTACATTAAATTGCCGAGCAAGTTTTTGTCCATTTGATTCGTAGATTGTATAAGCTTTTTCATCCGTATCATAAAGGATCACTTTACTTACACGACCAGGAAGATAATTTTCGACAATGACGACCTGGCTAACATACTGTGGTTTTGCGTAACCAAGCGAAATGGTACCATACCCACCTTCAGCATTTAGTCTATTGGCTCTTTCACTCATTTGTCCATAAGGGTCTGCATCTGGCGCCCCTAATACTTCATTGGCTGAATATGCTGTTTCTGCAAATTGATTAAAATGAAAAGTCACCTCACTTGCCCACTGGATTTCTTGAGACATACAATCTATATGTACTAAAAGAAATATTGCCAACACTAAACTTAATACCCTCATTATGAAAAATATTTAAATCTATTAACTAAATAATAGATGCAAGTTCAAGCAATAGGTTGATAATTTTTACTGCATTTTCATTAAAAAAGTACTCAATTTTTAAAATCGCTAAAGTTTCACTTTCATCAATTCTTTTTTAAATATTTGTGGTTTTAATTATTAATGGATGTGTCTGGATTCCTTAACCATTTAGTATTTTTTATTTAAGAACAACACAGTACTCATTTCCAAATACATATTATAAATTGTTCTAAATCAAGAGGAAAAAATGTCTGCTTTTTTCTTTGTCAATTCAATAAACTTGCCACATGAATTCCCTAAAAAGTAAGCTCATAATTGTATATTTGCCAAAATTTTTTAATCAGAAATCATAAAAAGTTATTATGAACAATAATATCACAAACCGGGCAGCTGATAATATCAGAATTTTGTCTGCAGCAATGGTCGAAAAAGCAAAATCAGGGCATCCGGGAGGTGCAATGGGTGGAGCAGATTTTATTCAAATTCTTTACTCAGAATTCTTAAACTTCGACCCTTCGGATATGTCGTGGGCCAATAGGGATAGATTTTTTCTTGATCCCGGACATATGTCTCCAATGCTTTATTCCATTCTGGCATTGGTCGGTACTTTCACAATGGATGATTTGGCAGGTTTCAGACAATGGGGAAGTCCAACTCCAGGACATCCAGAATTAGATATTAGCAAAGGTGTAGAAAATACTTCTGGACCATTGGGACAAGGACATACAATGGCTGTTGGAGCAGCCATTACAGAGCGTTTTTTAGTTGAGAGATTTGGCGAATGGATGGCTCATAAAACATATACATTTATCTCTGACGGTGGTGTTCAGGAAGAAATTTCTCAAGGAGCAGGTAGACTTGCCGGTTATTTGGGACTCAGCAGTCTAATCATGTTTTATGATTCTAACGATATTCAATTATCAACCGATACAGATGCTGTGACGACTGAAGATACCGCATTAAAATACAAAGCCTGGGGTTGGGAGGTTGTTACTATTGATGGAAATAATGCTGATGAAATAAGATCTACACTTACTCAAGCAAATAGTCAAAATGAGAAGCCTTTTTTAATAATTGGAAAAACGATTATGGGAAAAGGCGCATTGACAGAAGATGGTTCTAATTTTGAAAGAAAATGCTCTACCCATGGCATGCCATTGTCAGCAGCTGGTGCTTCATTTGAAAAATCAATCAAAAACCTTGGTGGAGATCCAGAGAATTCTTTCGTGATTTTTGACGAAGTAAAAAATTATTGGAATGATATAATAGCTAAAAAACAAGAAGGAGCTAAATCGAAAAAAGAAGCTCAGGCAAAGTGGGAAAAGGACAATCCTGAATTGGCATCTAAGCTTTCAAAATTTTTAAGTGAAGAATCTCCCAACATAAATTTTGAAGAAATTGCAATGGGAGAAAACACAGCTACCCGTGGTGCTTCTGCAACAGTACTTGGATATTTTGCGGAACATATAGAGAATATGATTGTAGCTTCTGCTGACCTTTCAAATAGTGATAAGACAGATGGATTTTTAAAGAAAACAACGCAATTTAAAAAAGGAGATTTTTCAGGTGCTTTTCTTCAGGCCGGAGTAAGTGAACTTACCATGGCATCCATCGCAAATGGTATGGCGCTGCATGGAGGAGTAATACCTGTTTGTGCTACTTTCTTTGTTTTTTCTGATTATATGAAACCTGCTGCAAGATTGGCAGCCTTGATGAAATTACCTGTAAAATATGTTTGGACTCACGACGCTTTTAGGGTAGGAGAAGATGGGCCCACTCACCAGCCAGTTGAGCAGGAAGCTCAAATTCGTCTTTTGGAACAATTAAAAAATCATGATGGTAAGAACAGTATGCTAGTACTCCGACCAGCTGATGGCCATGAAACTACTGCAAGCTGGAAACTGGCATTGGAAAATACCATTAGTCCAACAGCACTTTTATTATCCAGACAAAACATTATTGATGTTCCAGTAAATGCAGGCTCCAGTAGATATCAGAATGCTCTTGAAGCTTCCAAAGGTGCCTATATCGTAAAATCAGCAGATGGAGAACCGGACATTGTTTTAGTAGCAAATGGTTCGGAAGTTTCAACTTTATTTGATGGTTGTGAAAAACTTGAGCAAGAAAAAGGATTGAAGATACAAATCGTGTCAGCCCCATCTGAAGGATTGTTTCGAAATCAAGATAATGCCTACCAAGAAAAAGTCTTACCAAGCAATAAGCCAACTATGGGGCTAACAGCTGGTCTTCCAGTGACTTTAAGAGGATTAGTTGGAGGTAAAGGTAAAGTTATCGGATTGGATCATTTTGGTTATTCTGCTCCATATAAAGTGCTCGATGAAAAATTTGGCTATACTGCAGAAAATGTATTTAATCAGGTAATCGATTATCTAAAAGAATATAAATAGAGTCTTTCCATAATGTTCGATCTCTGCGTTACGCTTGTATCCAAAAAACTAATTTACATACGTAAACTCCATACCTCGTCCGGCAGGCGGGCGTTTTTCAGATACTATGCAAGCCTTGATCTCAAACATTCTGAACAGACTCAGACTCAATAGACAAACTCAAACTAGTACTTATTAAACTATTGTTAAAAAAAGCCTCGAATTATCGGGGCCTTTTTTGGTATTCAAATAATAATTGTGATCCAGCAAATACTAAAAATTAATGTAAAGATTTGGAAATTAGCTCACGGAAATATTTATAGTATATTCCAAATTCGTTTATAATTATAACGCTGATGTTGGAAAATGATCGAAATGAGAAAACGAGACTTCGTTTTTCTATTTATACCGTAATCTCATTTGTATTTATTCTTTGGATTGTCATGGCAATCGAACTGGCATCCGGAATAAGCTTTTCAAAACTTGGTATTTATCCAAGAACTCTGCATGGCGCTATTGGAATTATTACTGCTCCATTAATTCACGGTGATATTTTTCATCTAATTTCCAATACTTTACCTTTTCTGTTGCTGGGCTTTTTACTGTTTTATTTTTACTATCGCATTGCCACAGAAATATTTATTTGGATTTATCTGGTTACTGGTTTTTGGACATGGGTCCTTGCCCGAAACGCATACCATATTGGTGTTAGTGGAATTGTTTATGGATTGGCAGGGTTCTTATTTTTTAGTGGTCTTTTTAGGAAGAGCAAACAATTGATGACAATATCTGGAATTATTATTGTGATGTATGGAGGTATGGTTTATGGAATTTTCCCCGAAATGGTTGAAGCAAATGTGAGCTGGGAATCTCATTTAGCCGGTGGTCTGGCTGGAGTATTATTGGCATTCTTTTTTAGAAAAACAAAAATCGATATTGATACAAAAGAAAATGATAGTGAAGAAAATGACAATATAAGTCTCACGGGAAATTCAGATTCAACAGAAATAAAATATACTTACAGGTCAAACGATTAAACATCAATATCTCAATATTAAATGGTGTATTTGATCTTTGTAATCTTTCTTTATATTTGCGCTTAATTTAAATAATAACATTGTGAAGAATAATATATCTATAGCATTAAATATTGTATTGTTAGTAGCCGTTGTGGTTTTATATATACTACATTTCAATTCCAAATCTACCAATGAAAGTACGGCATCGAATAGCATGGTAAGTCCTGAGAATCTTTCAATTGCCTATGTCAATTCTGATTCACTTTTAAAAAATTATAATTTCTTTAAAGATCTTGAGAAAAAATTGATTGGCAAGAGAGAAAAATTGAATATTGAATATCAAAATAGAGCTGAAGGATTGCAAAAGGAAATTGCTAATTTTCAATCTACTGCTGGAAATATGACTATTAGTCAAGCTAAAGCTGTGGAGGAGGATCTTCGAAAGAAACAACAAAACCTAATGATGTACCAAGAGCAACTTGGCCAGCAACTAAGACAGGAAGAAGGAATAATGAATGCCGAACTTTACGATAAAGTTGCTGATTATTTAAGAGTGTATGGCATGGATAAAAACCTCCAGTTGGTATTGACATACACCAAAGGTAGTGGTGTATTGTATGCCAATGACAGTTTGGATATAACTGACAATATAATCGTAGGACTAAACGACGCATATAAAAATAATGATTCATCATCAAAATCTGATAGCACAAACACGAAATAATTCAATTATTGAAAAAGGGTCTTGATTTATAATAATTAAGACCCTTTTTTTGGCACTGTTGTGACTAACATCACTTTCTCGTATCTATGATTACTTCATCTTTGCACTCGTTTCAAAAATAATTTCATGAAACAGGCCATGCCTGAGATTAATATTAAGGCAGATAAATGCATGATTTTAATCTACAAATGGCAATGTCTCTGTATAATTATAAACGGATGGAAAAAACACAAAAAATCAACTCCTGGCTTAGAACTGCTGCTATTGGAAGTTTAACACTTGGCTTGGCGCCATTTGTACCGGAACCTCATATATGGGGGAAAGTGAAGTGGGTTATGGGTGGAGCTGTTGGTATGCAAGGCCAAGATTGGTTCGATTTTGTTTTTCATGGAACACCCTGGTTTGCACTCATAGGCCTATCAATTTATAAATTGACTACCATAATATCGAACAAAAGCTAAATAACATTTTTGATTTATAGGGTCAATCCCTGATCTGACCTTCTCCCTTGATTAACCACTTATAACTTGTCATTTCTTCCAGAGCCATAGGCCCACGTGCATGGAGTTTTTGCGTACTTATCCCTATTTCAGCTCCAAGACCAAACTGCGCACCATCTGTAAATGCAGTAGAAGTATTTGCATAAACTGCAGCAGCATCAATGCTCTTCATAAATTTATCAATGGCCTCATGATCTTCAGCGATTATTGCCTCACTATGTTTTGAGCTATATTTACTTATGTGATCAATTGCCTCATCAATATTATTTACGGTTTTAACTGAAAGTTTATAATCCAAAAATTCTGTGCCAAAATGTTCATCTTTAGCGACACAAAGCAACTTATCTGGGTAATTTCCTTTGATCGATTCATAAGCCATTTCGTCTGCATATATTTTCACATTGCTAGATGCCATAGGACCAACGATTTCCTTAAGCTCAGCTAATTTATCCCGATGAATTACCAGGCAATCCAATGCATTGCAAACACTTACTCTTCTCGTTTTGGCATTATTGACGATATTGATACTTTTCTCATTATCTGCTGAAATATCTACATAAGTATGTACTATGCCGGCACCAGTTTCAATTACTGGTACTTTGGCATTATCTCTGACATAGTTGATCAAATTTTGGCTCCCCCGAGGAATAATAATATCAATATAACCCACGGCATTGAGCAATGCTGTAGTTGCCTCGCGTTTGGCAGGTAGGAGAGCAAGAGTATTTTCGTCAAGATTATATTTTTTAATCACCTCATGGATAATTTTCACTATGGCGATGTTAGAATATTCGGCATCACTCCCACCCTTTAACACACATGCATTGCCTGATTTTATACACAGAGAGAATACATCAAATGTTACATTTGGCCTGGATTCGTAAATGATCCCTATTACTCCAAGAGGAACTGATATTTTGGTGAGTTTTAACCCATTTTGATGTGTGCGTTTGACGAGTATTTTTCCCAAAGGAGATGGTAAACCAGCTACACTTACCAAGTCATTAGCAATATCTTTAATGCGTTGCTCAGTAAGTTTGAGCCTATCGTACTTTGGGTCAGACTCAGGCCATCTTTCCAAATCTTTTTTATTCTCTTCGAGGATAAATTTAGAATTTTCAATTGCAGAATTGGCGAGATCAACTAATAATTTATTTATGGTGGCCGCTCCAACCTGAGCAAGTTTTCTGCTAGCTTGGGTTACTGCACTGAAGGTACTATCTAGTTTCATTCAATTGGTATGCGTTAAACTAATTTTTTGTGACTCGGTTTTTAATGCAAATATAAATGATCGTAATGAATAATAGGTTTTTGATTTTTCAATCCTACTAATGATTTTGCTTTTTCACTATCATATTTGGTTTGCCCCAATCCTATTTCAATTTTATTTTCATCATTGATCTTAACGATATCTCCTTTTTTAAAATCGCCCTCAATCTTTACAACGCCAACGGGCAATAGACTTATGGCACCATGGGAATTTAATGACTTTTTAGCTCCTTCATTTACAATAAGCAATCCTTTGGTATTGGAATGCGAATGAGCAATCCATTTTTTGAAACTTGACGTTTTCTTTTTGGCCCTAAATGATGTCCCTAAGTTTTCGCCATTTACAAGTCGAATGATAATATTATTTGTATTGCCATTTGCGATGCCAACTGGAATTCCCATATCCGCAACTCGTTTAGCTGTATTACATTTTGTGATGATGCCCCCTCGTCCAAAATCTGACTTTCTACTACCGGAAATAATTTCCAATTTATCCATTGTCAAATCAAAATCAGTAATTAATGTTGAGTTTTCATTTTCCGGATCTCCACTGTAAATTCCATCGACATTGGTGAGAATATACAAACTATCAACATTTAACATACCGGAAATCAATCCTGCCAGTTCATCATTGTCTGTAAACATCAGCTCTGTAACTGAGGTTACATCATTTTCATTGACAATAGGAAGAATATCATTGGATAATAATGCATTCAGACAATTTTGCATATTGAGATAATGATGACGGTCTTTGAAATCTTGCCTGGTGACCAACACCTGGGCACACAAATGGTTACGCTTTTTAAATAGCTCAGTATAAATGTTGATTAATTTTACCTGACCCAAAGAAGATAGCAATTGACGTTCTGCAACAGTATCAAGTTTTTTCTGGGATTTGAATATGCTCCTACCGGAAGCTACGGCTCCTGAAGAAATCAAAATCACCTGCTTTCCAGCACTTTTAAGCTCAGCGATCTGAATTACAATTTTCTCTATTAATTCCTCATTAGGAAGTCCATTTTCCATGGTGAGTACGTTCGAACCAATTTTTATACAAATTTTGTTATTCAATCTTTTCAGAATTAAAATTCAGTAATAATTTTACTCTACTTTATCTCAAACATCTTTTTCAATGCTGCCCACAATAATCTTTTCTTTTGTTCATCAGCTTCAATTACTTTTAGGCTTTCACTATAAATCAACTTTTTATTTTCCCTTTCTTTTAATTGATATAATTGATTATCCCCCACTATACTATCTGAATTAATACCAAAGTCAATTAAATAATTATAAGGCACATCTTTCAATATCTCCTTTTCAGAAAATACAGCACAATTAACTAATGCAAAATCTTTTTTTGTGAATTTTAATCCGGCCTTCACAATGGTCATTAAAAATTTTAGATCTTGCTGATTGAGAAATTCACTTTCAGGATCATTGACCAAAATCAGTATACCTTTCTCATTATCTCCTAAATAGGTAATTGCCCTTCCCTCCTCGACCAAAGTATGTTCATTTTCGTCAGAACTAATAGTCTCTTCTGAAACCCTTGGTTTCACTACTTCAGGTTCATCAATAATGTACAAGTCATCGTGAAAAATGTATTTTAGAAATTGGTCGTTTTCTTCCATCCCGAGATTAATTATAAATCAAAAATTGCCTTTAATTCTGGAGCTTCTGAGGGCTTCAACCTACCTGCTAAAATCAGCCTCAATTGCCTTCTTTGTAACGCACCTTCAAATAACTCTTTTTCTCTATCAGTTTCTGGGATAGCCTGCGGCACAGATAACGGTTTCCCCAATTTATCGACAGCAACAAAGGTAAAAAAAGCACTGTTACTAATGAACTTTGTCTTTTGTAAAATATTTTCTGCCGTTACCTCAATATACACCTCCATGGAAGTATTGAAAGATCGTGTGATTTTTGCACTTAAAGTAATTACGCTTCCTTTTTCAATTGGCCTCCTAAAAGAAATGTTATCCACTGATGCAGTAATCGCGTGAGAATCAGAAAATTTTAATGCCGATATTCCAGCAGCAATATCCATCCAATACATGAGTCTCCCCCCCATCAAAATGCCAAATGGATTGGTGTCATTTGGCATGAGAAGCTCATTTTTTATCACCAACGATTCCTTAACAAATTTAGATTTCTTACTCATATCAATAAATTTACAGTTGACACCAATAGTTCATGTTCAATTATCTGCTGGATAATCAACACAATATCAAACAACAAATCCTAGTTACTTTTCCTTCCAACCATACTTGCCGACCAAGGGGACGAACCGGAAATAATCGTGCCGCTCTTTAACAATTTTTCCATTCTTATCTTTGGTAATTCTTAACATTTCCTGATGCTCTTCATCACCAATCGGTATCACTAATTTTCCATTTGGCCTCAGTTGATCAAGCAAGGTTTGCGGCAATGTTGGTGCCCCGGCTGTCACAATAATGCCATCGTATGGAGCAAAAGTTCGCCAACCCTTCGAACCGTCACCCAGATGAAAATGTGCTCTATATCCAAGGCTTTGCAAAAATAATTTTGCTTGCCGGTATAGATTTTTATTCACTTCAATGGTAAAAACCTTGGCTTTCATTTCCAGCAACACACTGCATTGATATCCCGAACCGGTCCCTATTTCCAAAATTTTGTCTCCCGGCTTTATCTCTAATAATTGTGTCTGTATTGCTACAGTGTATGGTTGTGAAATTGTCTGGCCTTCACCAATTGGGAAAGCTTTATCTTGATACGCATGTTCTAAAAATGCTTTGTCAAAAAAATAATGCCTGGGTACAGTCTGAATCGCACTCAATACCATCTTATCTTTAATTCCTTTATCTAACAGAACTTTAACCAAGTTTCGTCGCATTCCTTTATGACGGTAACTATCATCAAGCATATTCATATTCAATTTTGCATGAATTTATAGCTTAGTTTCGGATTTTCCTTGGCAGATCATTAAATATTTAAAACATCAGGAATGGCAATTAATATTATAAAAAATAATTCAATTCTTTAAGGAAACATAATTCTCCAACCGGATATCAACTTTACATTTTATCAGGTTTTTACATATCTTCGGGAATATAAATACCAACAGTATTTACAGTTTTAGGTAATTTTAAAAATATGAATTTGAATTGCATCGTGGTAGATGATGATGAGATGTCAAGGAAAGTGATGGCTCATTTTATTGAAAAAACAAACTTCCTACAACTTACCAAAGAGTTTGATAATGCCATGGATGCCATCCACTATCTGGATGATGAACATGTTGATATTATTTTTTTAGATATCCAAATGCCTGAAATGTCAGGTATGGAATTCATCAATGCTTTGGAAAAAGATATAGAAATCATCTTAATCACATCGGAACAGAAATATGCCGTAGAAGCATTTGAGAAAAAGGTGACTGACTATCTTGTCAAGCCCATTGAGTATGCCAGATTTTTACAATCTGTACATAAAGCCCATACCAATGTAGAACTAAAACGTTCGCAATCAGCTAAAAGAAAGGAATTGTATGTGCGAACTGATGCCAAAATCGTTCGTATTCCCTACGGCAATATATTGTTTGTTGAGGCACTGGCAGATTATGTAATCATCCATACCGAACTAAAAAAACATATTGTACATTTTACAATGAAGGGTATTGTGAGTCGTTTGCCGGAGGATCTTTTCGTTCGCACGCACAGATCTTATATTGTAAACCTCGATAAAATTGAGAGCCTTGAAGATAATTCGTTGGTAATAGAAAAGAAATTTATTCCTATTGGTGCATCGTACAAAGAAGCACTTTTGGATCAGCTTAATTTTCTATAATTGCCTTTTGATTTATTTTATAATATACCTTAGACACAAACAAAAATATTAGCCATCCAAAAAAAGTACCTACCAATCCGCCAACAATAATATCACCCGGATAATGCACCCCAACCATTATTCTACTAAAAGCCACTGTAAAAGCCCATACAAAAATTAGCCAGGTCCATCTCCAATAATTATTGAAAACCAACCAGATGAGTACAGCTATGCCAAATGAATTGGCCGAATGACCAGAAGCAAAACCAAATTGCCCACCACATTTATTTGCCACATGAACAAGATGACCAATATCCGGATCATGACATGGCCGAAACCTGCCAAAGAAAGGTTTCATAAATGAAGATGTAAACTGATCGCTTACCAGGACAATGAATAAAAGCGCAACAATGATATAAATGCTGTCTTTTTTATAAATCTTAATAATAAAAAAAATAAGCAAAAGATATAATGGAATCCAAGAAGGGATATTGGTAATCCAAATCCAGATTTGATCTGAAAGCGAAGAGTGAAAAGAATTAATAAATAGAAAAATATTTTTGTCAATATGATCAAGCCATTCTATCATAATTTTACTTTTTAATCCAGTCAATATCCTTCACCAATAGTCGTTGTGTTTCATACTCTGGAGAACCGGCTTCAGGATGATGATTATATTTCCATGCTGCGAGAGGCGGTAAACTCATCAAGATAGATTCTATTCTCCCATTGGTTTCTAAGCCAAATTTTGTTCCTCTATCCAAAACCAAATTAAACTCTACATATCTACCACGACGAATCATTTGCCAATCTCGGTCTCCTTCAGTATAATTTCGCTGTTTACTTTTATTGGAAATCTTACTATAAATAGGGATAAAGGATTTTCCCACATCAATAGTGAAATCAAACAATGCATCCCTATCTCCCAAATTCGAATCATTCAACCGATCAAAAAATATTCCACCAATACCGCGTGTTTCATTTCTGTGTTTTATAAAGAAATATTCATCTGCCCACTTTTTAAATTTATAATAAAAAGTATCGTGATGCTTATCGCAAATTTCTTTTAATGATCTATGAAAAAAAGAAGCATCCACTTCATCAACATAATGTGGTGTAAGATCAATACCACCTCCAAACCACCAATGTGAACCCATGTCAAAATATCTGATATTCATATGGATAATGGGAACAAAAGGATTTTTTGGATGTAAAACAATCGAAACACCGGTAGCATAAAAATTTGAAGAGGAGTACCCAAAAGATTTTTTTATGTTCTCTGGAGTTTTACCATATACTGACGAAAAATTTACTCCCCCCTTTTCAATGAGATCACCATTTTCTAATATTTTTGATATCCCTCCTCCACCTTCAGGTCTATTCCATGCATCGGTGTTGAACATCGCTATACCATCTTCTTTTTCCAATGACTCGCAAATGGAATTTTGAAGTACTTTGAATTGTTGAGTAATATCTTCTTTTGAAATCATTGAATGTCAAGAAAATTATATTTCAGCTTGTTAGGCTAAAATGGATAGCCAATTGCTATATTCCAAAGTGCTTGTCCCGGCTCTCCTCTCCAGTTTGTCAGGGAAAGTTTGTCACCAATCCATCTTTGTCCCTCGTCTCTGGCCGGGTCATACATTTTAACTCCATAATCAAATCGGATCACGAGGAAAGAAAAATTTAATCTTAACCCCAAACCCATACCAATAGCAATTTCTTTATAAAAACGGTTAAATTTAAAATCGGCTCCTGGAAAAGCTGGATTTTCATAAAATTTCCAAACATTGCCCGCATCAACAAAAAAGGCCCAATCTATAAATCCAATCAATTTACTGCGATATTCGATATTTGCTTCCAGCAATATCTCTCCTGGTTTTTCTATGCTATAATCAAAGAGCCCATCCTTATCAGGGTCATCATTTTCTCTGGGTTTTTGACTACCCGGGCCCAATCTTCGTGGGGGCCATGCTCTCAAACTATTGCTCCCTCCGGCAAAGAAAAACTTTTCATATGGCAATGTTTTGTTTTTTCCATAAGGATAAGCAATTCCAAAATTAATTCTTGTAGCCACGCCACTGGTTTCATTTATTGTAATATGTCTTCTGAAATCAGATGAAAATTTTAAGTATTGAAAATGCTGAATGGTGTCCGTTCTGTTTTTTTCAAAAAATGTAGGCTCAAAAAAGTTAAACATAAGTCCACCGCTCTCACCAAATAATTTTAGCAATGAAGATTTATTTCCATAAAAATCATCAGGATTAAAATTATACATCACGTAAAAATTCATTGCTGTTACAAACGATGGCTCAAATGATTTAATAAGCGGATTACCGTCCATTTCTAATTCTATCAACAAAGAATCAAATGTCGGGTCTGTGTCTGAGTTGATTAAACTTAACTCAGAAAGTGTGAAATTATACAGTTTTCGACGTTCCTTTTGCCAACTATAAACAAGTGCATTAGAAAAATTTGTTCTCCGGTATTCAGGGCGATTTGTAAAGTTAAAACCAGACCTAAATGTAGTATTCGGATTGTAAATTCCAACTTTTCGCTTAAACTCCGCGCTTCCCGGCATTATAAACTGGGGAAAGATTAATGCCAGTTTTGCCCCTGATTCAATACTACTATAAATATCAGATGTAGTAGCACTTGCTACTCCTTCAAATCCAAAATATCCTGTAATCTCCAGGTTTTCCAATCCTCCAAATATATTTCTGTTTTTAAGAAAAAGGTTATAAAATGGACCTGGATATCCTTGTGTCACATTCAACCCAACTTCATTGGTCATTTGATATTTGTCGAGCGGGCTAGTAAATATATTAGCAATAAAAGATCCTCCGGTTGTGTCGTAGTTGATATTTATAAATTTGAAATTATCGAGGTAAGCCAATTGGCGCTGAGTGTTTAAGGTATTACTAATACTATAAGCGCTATCCAGATTTATAAACACACGTTGATCAAGTATTTTCTTCGAAAACCTTTTATTATAATATTGGTAAGTAATGCCATGATAATTGAAGAATGATCGCTCTCCCCGGCTCAATTCTGTACCTGCATCGGTTACAAATATTACAGAATCGATAGTAAATTGCTTGTGGTAGCCACGTTTTGAAGGATCATTGATAATCATATTGATTTCCACCTCGTAGGGATGAATATCTGAGATAACATCAAAGACAACGTATTGGCGGCTAAAATCAAAATATCCATTATTCTTAAGCAATTTTTCTATCCTTTCGCGCTCTTTTACTAAATTATTCTGATCATAATTTTCACCAATAACCAGCTTACTCTCGTCTTGATTTTTATTGATCAATTTTTGTATCTTAGAATCTGAGGTGACCAGTCTGATGGTATCAATAATATGAGGAAGATCTTCTTCAATGGAATAGGTAACGTAGGCTCTTCTATTGTTGAGCTTCGTGAAATGTTCTACAGAACTATTAAAATACCCACGATTTTGTAAATAAAGCTTCATTTGATCTTGCGTTTTTTGAATAACCTCTTCATCAAGGACGCTAATCGGCTCACCCCAACGCATCAGAATATTTCCCTCCTCCAAATCCCGGATTTTTTTATCAACTTTTTTAGATTCAAGTCGGTTGACTCTGGCATTTTTTCTAGCCTTTCCTTCGTGTTTAATCCTTTTCTGCTCAAATTTCGCTCTAATCTTTTTTATTTTATTCTCTATTTTTGCAGAGTCGTATCGCTTTTCTCCCATGTGGTAAACCCAAACATATGGGGTAAATGGAATAATGGGAAATTTTTTATTGGCCTTGGATTGGTAGAGCTCTTCTAATTCGCTCTTCGTTACATTTTCATTATCTGATATCTGTTGCCTGCGAAGCAAATATTGATCATCTTGCAGATGTTTGATACCCATACAAGATGGGATTACTAAAGTCAAAAAAATATATATAAGCGACCTTGCAAAATGATTTTTCAACTTTTCTTTTTCACTAATGATTTCTAAACAACAGGCAAAGTTCGTTAAAAGCTTGAAGTTAAAAAAATACCGTAAAAAAGCCTCATGCTTTTTAGTGGAAGGGGCAAAGAATGTCATTGAGCTTCTTTCCTCTGACTATGAAATCCAAAACTTATATGTAACAAATAAGTTTTTACTCGAGACACCAAATCATTTACTTTCTAATGTGGATTTTCAAATTTGTACAGAAAAAGAATTGGCTGATATCGGCACATTTCAAACCAATGAATATGCCCTAGCAGTTGCTAACATAAAATCGGTAAGTGTCGATTTCTCTAAAGAAAACCTGATACTCGCTCTCGATGTTGTAAGCGATCCTGGGAATTTGGGAACTATTATTCGAATTGCCGATTGGTACGGCATTAAAACCATTGTTGCAAGTTTGAGCTCTGCCGACTTCTATAACCCAAAAGTTATCAATGCTTCCATGGGATCTTTTTGCAGAATAGATATACACTACATGGAATTAGAGTACTTTTTAAGCTCCAACATCGATCGAGAGGTTTTTGGGGCGATGCTTAAAGGTGAGGATGTACATGGAGTACAAGTTAACAAACCATCAATATTATTAATGGGTAATGAATCAAATGGAATAAGCAGCGCACTGAATAAATTTATAAATAGAAAAATTACCATCCCTAAATTTGGCCATGCCGAATCGCTAAATGTAGCAATCTCCACAGCAATCATTTGTGATAATTTAATTAGAAAATAAA
>CAYREN010000027.1:0-22805 GCA_964423255.1 uncultured Roseivirgaceae bacterium
GTGTGACATCAATAAAAAAATCTCGCTGCTGGGCAAAAGATGAAATGGAAATTGATAACATAATTAAACAAAAAAATACCTTATAATTCATTAGCTTATTGATCTTAAATTCCTTTTATAAATAAATGTTGACATACTATCAAAGTTATAAAAGTATTGAATACCTAATATATTGATGACACAAATATTGTGATAGAGGGTACTTATGATTTCAATTGAAAATAGTAATATTTATTTAAGTGCCAGTTGTTTACATTTAAAAATACTGTTTATTTTTGCATCCGTAATTAAAAGATTTTTTTATGTTAATATTCAAATTTGGAGGAGCATCAGTAAAAGATGCTGAAGGCGTAAAGAATATTGTTGGAATTTTAAAAGACCAGGGGAGATCAATCATCGTGGTTATTTCAGCAATGGGAAAAACTACAAATAACCTGGAACGAATCATTGATGATTATGTAAATAAAAATGGTGATAATTTGGCCTTGGAGGTTGAAATGTTTAAAAATTATCATCTCCAGATTATTGATGACCTGTTCGGAAACAAGGACCATTCTGTTTATATGGATATTGAAAAGGTTTTTGGAGAGTTGGACCGGGAACTTGACAAAGAGCCTTCCTTGAACTACGACCACGATTATGACCAGATCATCTGCTTTGGCGAATTGGTATCAACAAAAATAATTACTCACTATTTGCAATCTCACAGTGTAAAAGCTGAATGGAAAGATGTTCGTTATTCCATCAAAACAAATAATGCATATCGCGAAGCGAGGGTAAATTGGGAGGTTACCAGGGAATTGGTAAAAGAGCACTTTGATTTTGGTAAAAACCAATTCCTGATCACTCAGGGATTTCTTGGATCAACAATAGATAATATTACTACTACATTAGGCAGGGAAGGTTCTGATTTTACAGGGGCAATATTGGCGCATGTACTCAAAGCCAAAAGACTGGTGATTTGGAAGGATGTGCCGGGCGTATTAAATGCCGACCCTAAGTGGTTTGATGAAACGGTTCTTTTGAGTGAACTTTCATATCTCGATGCCATTGAGCTTGCCTACTATGGGGCGAGTATCATACACCCAAAAACCATAAAGCCTCTTCAGAATAAAAATATTAGCCTTCATGTAAAGTCCTTTAAAAACCCAAAGGCTGAAGGTACGGTAATCAGCAATGTGGAGTATGACAAATTGGTGCCTTCATTTATATTTAAAATGGACCAGGTGCTTATTCGAATTTCTCCAAAGGATTTTTCATTTATTGCTGAAGATAACCTGCAAACTATTTTTGGGATACTTTCTGAAAATCGAGTAAAAATCAACTTGATGCAAAACTCTGCACTCAAGTTTTTAATTTGTATCAACAATGACAAACGAAAGTTACCTAAAATTGTCGATCAGCTGGAAACGGATTTTAAAGTAAGCTATGAAACCGGTATGGAGTTAATCACCATCAGATATTTTGATGAATCAACCATTGAGCGTGTGATGATCAACAAGGAATTGATTTTGGAACATCGCGATAAGAAAAATGTTCAATTGATCGTGCGAGACCAGGGTTGATATATTGCAAATGATGGATATTTGATAATGTAGACTATTTGATTTTTAGTTCTATAACCCCCGTGCCAAGTGTTTGAAATAGTTTTTTCTTTCTGTTGAGCAATTCTTTAGCCTCCTTTTGGTCGTTGAGCATATACACCATAATATCATTAATTTGATTTCTGGAGTTTGGATATAATTTATCCAGGGCAACTTCAAATTTTACAACCAGGTCATTTTCTGCATTTACAAGTTCAAATTCATTTTCGAATTTGGCCATGAAAACTTTGGTGATAATGACCTTTTCATCATAGTCAGGTAGGGCAGGGAAGCTGGGTTTGCATGGAGCTTCGATTAAAATGTACCTTGTAATTTCTTCCTGCTTTTCAATATCTTTTGCAGAAAATTGAAAAAGGGAAAGGAGTAGTAATAATGAACCTAATTTTATCATTATAAAAGTTTAAATCAGCATTGAAAATAAAATGAATTTATATCCTACAGGTTAGAGATATAATTAAATTTAGAACAGAAAAGTTCACTTTTCGAAATGTTTATCTTGAGTTCGCAAAACTGATAACACTACTTAAATCTTTATATTAATATTATCCTTGTAATCGATATGTACAGAAAATGGGATACCAAAGGCCTTCACTTTTATCTTTCCCAAATAACGAATTTCCTGTCCTTTGTTTCCTATCAATCCAAAGGCAGATCCAATGGCATTCAGGTTAAGATCTTTGAGCTTAATTTTCACATCGAGAGGTACGATAAAATCTGCATTCCCTTTTACCAAAATGTCATATTCTGTATTCAACACGGCTATTGTTTTATCATCCATGATGATATCAATTTCTACCCCTTTGATAGTAATGGTATTTTTATTTGGATTGAACAAAATAGCATCTGCATGAAGATTAGCAGTAGAAAGGCTTTCTAGCTCAACAACTACATTTTCAAGATATTTGAATTGTGGTGATTCCGGCTTTTCACAAGAATTTAATAATACCAATGCCAAAATAAAAAGATATATCTCTTTCCTCATTGTTAATTTAATGTAATGATAAAATTAAAAAGCAGGACAATCTTCTCATCCTGCTATCATAAACGCAATGTATAATTTATTATTTTAAACTTAAGTATTCTACTTTTCGATTTTGAAATTGAACGTTTTATATTCCCATGCAAATAGTACAGTTCCATCATCATTTACGTCAAATTTTAAAGATTCGTTAATCTCCAGAGTTCTGTCAACTTTTACTTCAAACCTAAATAAATCTTGTTTTTCGTCATAGTCGTATGTTCCCCATTGGTCTGGTACTTTATTAATGATTACTGTCCACGTATCTCCTTTTTTAGGAATTGTGAATAGTGCGTATTTTCCAGCGGGAATCTTATTCTTTCCTATTTTCACTTTATCGCTTACTTCCAATGTAGTTGCTTCGTTTGCTCCTGTTCTCCATACTTTGTCGTATTGCTCAAGGCCTCCCCAAATGATCCTCTCTTTAACCTGCGGAGAGCAATAATTGATTGTAACCTTTACACCATCCACAGTATTTTCAGCCTTGGATGGTGGGCTTTGTGCATGGGAAAAGGAAGTAAATAAAGGGGCTATTAAAATTGCAATGGCAAAGATTGTAAAGTAGTTTTTCATGTCAATTTATTTAGTAGTATAAAAAAAGTAGTTTTCTAAATCAAAATTAATTAGAAAATCGGATATAAATATTATATCATCACAGGTGTTTTTTCTATATCCTCTTCTCTTTTCAACTTTGAAAAAGAATTTATGAAAATCTTTTTATTTTTCTTAACATTCAGGTAAATAATTGGTTTTAGCAACCATCCAATTAAAGGTAAAGGTTGATAATGAACTTCAACTCTTATTTTAGTTTTACTGTTTTGCTCTGTTAGAATATAATAAATAGTAAAATCCTTGGCTAAAGGAAAATCAACTATTTTTTCTCCATAAACTAATTTCCCTTCACCAAAATCATTGGTTACACTTTCCAACTCTGCTGCGCCTTTATCAAAAACACATGTGTGTTTGGTCCCTGTCCGATTTATTTTCCCTTTTTCATATTTAAATTCTTTAACATTTTTATTCCATTTTTCTTTAAGACTAAAATTTGTCAAATAAGAATAAGACTCCATTAAAGAGAGATCAAAAATAAATTCAAACGCTATGGGATTTTTCGCTTTTAAGGGTAAGATAATGGGTGGAGGATCAGGAACATGACTATGTAGTTCGGTCATTGGGATATACTTATAATCTACTTCTCCATAATTATCATAATTATCTGAGCCATCCAGAGCTTGTTCCAATTCAATGAGATCAGTCTTATTTTTACTATTTCCTAACAGAAAGCTTGTGAATAATATATACTCAGAATTTTTTATTCCATTTTTAAGAAGCCTGTGTATCAGGACAATGTCTGTGCCAAATGGCTTATTGTTATTTTTAATACTTGTAAACCCTATCTCAGCACTATGTGCAACAAACTTCAATGATAATTTCGAAGCTGAGCTACATGCTCCGCATTGACATATCCGCTGTTTATCATAAAGTTTGAGGTGAGCATGAAAATTGATAAACATCTTTTTCGCCAGATTATAAATATCTGCTACCTCAGGAACATCATTTGTTTTATAAAAAAATACTGCATCGCCTTCTATTTCTGAAACCTCCATTCCAAGATGATCGCTATCAATAATATTTTCGATCAATTCGGAAATTATATGCTGGCTATGCTCGATTTCAGTGTTATTTATAAAATTGGTAAACCCACTGATATCCGGAATAAAAAGGAGAGATTCTGATGCCATATGTCTTTTTAATGAAAATTTACTAGTCGATTAGTATTAACAATTATTACGCTATTAGTTGTCAATAGTTTGTAGCATTTGTATTAATTGATCATAATGTCGTTAAACAAATTTGATATTCTATTGCCCTCTACGATGTATGATGACCAAATTTCTTCTACAATTTCTTTGGCAGAAGTGATTCTACTTATAGTAGCAGATACCTGTCCTATTTCCAACTCTCCTTCATCAATATTTCCTTCAAACATACCTCTTTTTGCTCTTCCTTTTCCCAAGAGTGATTTAAGATCTTCAGCATTTGCGCCGGAATGTTCTGCGGTTATCACATCAGAATAAAACTTGTTCTTTAATAATCGGACCGGAGTCAATTTTTTTAATGACAACTTAGTACTTCCTTCTGTAGCTTCAACAATAAGATCTTTAAATTTTTGATTTGCAGAAGATTCCAAGCTAGCCGCAAACCTACTTCCAATTTGTACCCCATCAGCACCGAGCGTTATTGCTGCAAGCATAGTTTTTCCATTGGCAATTCCTCCAGCAGCTATCAAGGGAGCGGAAATTTCTTGAGCGATCATTGGAATAAGGCAAAAGGTTGTTGTTTCTTCTCTGCCATTGTGTCCGCCTGCTTCAAAGCCTTCAGCGACCACAGCATCAACACCAGCATCCTCGCTTTTCCTGGCAAATTTCATACTCGAAACCACATGGACAACCTTGATACCATGGTCCTTTAATTTTGATGTCCATAGCTTTGGATTGCCCGCAGAAGTAAAAACTACTGGAATCTTTTCGTCAATGATAATTTTCATTATTTCATCAACTTGCGGATACATGAGAGGCACATTTACACCAAAGGGATATGGAGTTACGTCTTTACATTTTTTAATATGTTTGGTCAGAACATCCGGATGCATTGATCCGGCTCCTAACAATCCCAAACCTCCAGCATTACTGACTGCAGAGGCTAATTCCCATCCGCTGCACCATATCATTCCTGCCTGGATTATTGGGTATTTAATGTTGAATAGCTTGGTAATTCGATTTGTCATAAGAATATAATTTTTGAATTATTTATATGATTTGATTAGGTCAATTAACTTATGATAGATATTGAAAATACGAGGTTTTTATTTCTACTTTTGTTGCATGAAATTTAGCCAAATCTTACTGAATTTTTTAATCTGGAGAATCAAACATATTAATAACCGAAATTTTACGATGATTCTCAGTGCGGTAATTGGTGCAATAGCTGGTCTTGCTGCCGTTTCATTAAAAGGCGCAGTACATATTATTCAACATTTTTTATTCCGAGGGGCACACGCTGAAGCCAATAATTATCTCATATATTTTTATCCCCTGATTGGTATTCTTATAACTGTTGTTATCACCAGATATTACTGGAAAGAAAAATTGGGGCATGGCATTACAGATATTCTTTTTGCGATCTCCCAGAAATCGGGCATTATAGCACAAGGAAAAATGTATTCCAGAATGCTCACGAGTGCCATTACTGTGGGATTTGGTGGCTCAGTTGGTTTGGAGGCACCAATTGTTGTTACAGGCTGTGCTATTGGATCAAATGTTGCCAGACTGGTGCATCTCGATTATAAAAGCAGAACATTGCTTATTGGTTGTGGAGCAGCCGGAGCCATAGCAGGAATATTTAATTCACCTATAACCGGAGTAATTTTCAGTAGTGAGGTGATACTTGCGGGATTGGGTTTTGCTTCCTTTATTCCACTGCTTATAGCAGCTGTATGCGGCTCATTGGTCTCATTGGCTTTACTGGGAGATGATATTTTATTTTCGTTTGAATTGCAAGATTCCTTTGCTGCTTATGACACTCCATATTTTATATTATTGGGCGTCTTGAGCGGCCTGATTGCAGTCTATTTTACAAGATTCACATATTTTGTAGAGAAGAAAATAACAAAAATAAAAAACTTTGCTCTACGCGGTTTGATAGGAGGATTGTTGTTGGCAATTATCATATTTTTCTTCCCTTCAATTTATGGTGAAGGGTATGATACCATAAAGCTGTTATTGAATTCCAAAGAATCAGACATGGTATTTCAATCTATTTTTTCATTGGACTATAACAACCCTTTAGTGTTCATTATCTTCATGATAGGAATAGTAATTTTTAAGCCAATTGCTTCATCCCTCACCATTGAATCTGGTGGAAGCGGTGGTATTTTTGCGCCTTCGCTTTTCTTGGGAGGTGTCGTCGGATTTATTTTTGCCTTTGCGATTAATTACATTTCTCCTGGTACCATCAGTCTTAGCAATTTTACTCTTGCAGGTATGTGCGGTGTTATGAGTGGCGTACTACATGCCCCATTAACTGCGATTTTTCTAATAGCAGAGATTACTGGAGGCTACACCTTATTTGTACCGTTAATGCTTGTATCAGCTATTGCTTTTAGTACCATTTCATATTTCGAAAAATATTCTATTTATACCAAGCAACTTATCGAAAGAGGTGACTATATCCCACATGATAAAGACAAGCAATTATTGAGTGGAATTAAAGTAAAGAAATTGATAGAAAAAGACCTCGTATCGATTAGACCAGATCAAAAACTAAGTGATTTGGTAAAGGTAGTTCGCAAATCAAAAAGAAATCTATTCCCAGTTGTTGCGGAAGATGGAGGACTTGTAGGCATAATCACCCTGGATGATGTTAGAAATATAATGTTTGATGAAGCAGCCAGAGAGGAGATGATCATCAGTTCAATCATGAGAGATCCTCCAGCATTTATTACATCAAAAAGTTCTATGCAATCTGTAATGAGCACATTTGAAATAACCGGCGCCTGGAACCTTCCCGTAATTGACAACGGCAAGTATATTGGCTTTGTTTCTAAGTCGAGAATTTTTAACACTTATAGGACAAAGTTAAAGAAAGACAGGGCCGAATAGCTTAGAAATTGAGACTTCAATTTTCGAATAACGTAAAAATTGAAAAACTGTTTAGATCAGTGGTCTAAAAATATTTTTTAATATTTAGCATTATTTAACTCTTTCAAAATGAGGTGTTTATCCACAACAACCTGAATGTTAGGAGTATTCATAATTCACTGTTTAACAGCGAGTTATATATATAACTAGTGTTCCTGTGGATAACTCTCTCAATTTGTGGATAACTTATTGCCAAAATAATTGCGTAGAAAAAAAAATAATTTAAGCGCAATTTTGTTATAGTATATCTTCCAAAATTCACTTTCAATTTAAAAATATTGAGTTCAAAAAGTCAATCCTCATTTTTATAATCTCAAGGCATATTTACATAATATTAGTAGTCAAAATATTGAATTTAAAAGCGATGTTATTTTTAATTCTAATTGAAGAACTAATGTCGCATTTTAAAATATCTCCATTTACTTGATGCTAATTATTAGCTTAGATATTAAAGATTCCATACATCAAAAAATTTATTATTTTTCCTTCTGATTTCAATATTCAACCAGTTTACTTGATGAATTTTTTTATTAATTGTAATAATATATTGCAATGGGCTAGGGAAATATTAAGAGTTACTAACAATGTAGTTTTCATCTTTCAAAAATTATACCTAATACATTTTACAAGTAACTATTGAAATAGGATTTTATTCCATTTCTGAGAAAGCACTTGGAAATGCCTCTTTTGGTAATAGTTTTAATAAAAGAGGAAGGGTAATAAATGTTCCCGGAAGAGCAATGATCACAAACGTTGGCAATGTCTTGATTAAATCCAATAGTTGAGTTTTTACTATAGATTTTTCGGTAATCGAAAGATCTTCTTTGGTCATTTTCATCAACAATCCAAATAGCTCCTTACTTTCCTGAATTTCTTGTAAAAGTGCTTTTTTATTTTTGTTTACTATGTTTCCTATTCTTTGTGTGAATCTATCTTTGATGATAAATATATCGTGTCTTTTTTGAAGAAAATGAACCTGATCCCAGTTTGATATCACAAAACTTTCTATGGATAGTAGGCTAGACTCCAATTCTTCATCATCAAATCCAAGTTTACAGGAGAGAAGTTGAATGAATTCTCTTTCATCTTCTTCAATTTTTTTGTCCGCCCATATGGTGAGAATTGCCAACTCAAGGATGTATTTTCTCACAATCCAAGGATCATTATTATTGAAATGAATATCCTTAATAGCTATGCCGTGGTTTAAATAATCTTTGGCAATTCGTTCGTTTTCACTATTTAATTTAGCCGATTGAAGGAAAAATTTAAATAGCGCTTTTTCTTCATCTTCAATTATATTATTAGAATGGGCAGCGGCAGCAATTATTTGCAATATATTTAATCGTAAAACTTCCTGTTGTTCACTTATTAAGTCAGAATTATTAGTAAACCCCTTACTTTGAAACCATTGTCCAAAATAGAAAACATCCAAAAACAAAAGACTATTTTGAAAAAACCCAGCCCAAAAGTTATTGCCCCACCCGGACTTCACTAGAAGTCTGTCATTTATCATTGATTCTAGCTGATCATGATTATTTTTTCTTAAGTCAGTTTTAAAAGATGTTGATCTCCCACCATTCAATAATCCATTTCGATAAAATTGAATTATTTCACTGATAGAATCGTTTAGGCAGTCGGACACATCATAGCGACTATTAAATTTGCTTTCATTTGCTAGCAAGGCTTGATTGATTAAACCATCAAAAAGAATCACCTTCATTTTTTCACTATTATCCCAACTACTCATATTTAGCGGAAATTTTAATGATGGCCGAATCGGATGACCGTACATCAATCCAGATGGTTGCAAGATTGTATAAAGTTTTTTATCAGAAGCCAACTGCTCAATATTAATATTCAAATTTTCTTGCGAATTAATCTGCCTGATCAGCAGATTTATATATTGATTCGTCCAGCCTTTTTGTGAAGGTATCATAATTAAAAATAGGCATTTTTCAGTAGATAAGCTATTACTAATACCTATGGCTATTTTTCCAATACAGCTTTGATCTAACTTATTTGTCTATTACTAACTCCAGAATCGTAATTTTTCAATTTCTGATAAATTGGTTTGGCAATTGATAAAAAATAATCTTGGCAGACAATTTTTTTAATATAATCAACTCAATATTTCTGAATATATTCTTAATGGCAATTACAAGAATATTACGCAATCAGGCGGTTATTTTTTCTCTTTTGTGTTTTCTTCTGATTTGATCGGCTCTTATGGCATTGTGAATAGCGATTGATGGTAAATACGCTTCGCTTGATGCCACCAATGTACTCTCTTCTAATTTTTTCTCAATTTTTTTTAATGGGTTAAGGATCAGATTTATAGCATCCACCAATTCAACATCCTTTTTAATTTCTTCAACATTCACGTCTTCAGGAATAATTTCTGGGTAGTCTTTGGCCTTTTCAAGATTTTCAAGAACAAAGTTTATTGTGTTTCGTTGCATTTTAGGAAGTGCATCAAGCTCTTCATGAGAAAGCGTTGTCAACTCTGACAATTTACTATTGATAAAATTTAAGGCATCAATTATTTCTTTTACGTCAGTATCAGATATAGTGGCTGAGATAAGATTAGGATATTTCATAATAATACATTTTTAGTCATAACTTACTAAATCAAAAAAAAATTTAGTGAGAATCTGTTATTTAAATTTACTGTACTTTACTTAAAAAAGTTGCAATAAAGGTCACTTATCTAGTACATAAGTAAGATTAATGATCATATAAATAATATTGGATGAGAAACTTTATTGAGTTGCTTGATGTGTTAATAAAGACACCTCCAGTAAAAAAATTAGAAGCGTTTATTCAACATTTAAAAGTCTACTATATTTCGTTGGTATTTCATTTAGAATGTCAAGTAATTCAATGTAATTATCTGTAGTTACCAATTTTAATCTCATTGGTTTGAAATTGACGATGCCTTTGAAATAATTGGTATAGTGCCGTCTCATTTCAAATATACCCTTTCTCTCCCCTTTCCATTCTATGGAAAATTTTAAATGTTTCCGTACTACTTTAATGCGTTCTGCCATATCCGGAGGATCAAGCAATATTCCAGTTTTTAAGTAATACTTAATTTCATTAAAAATCCAAGGATTGCCAATACTGGCTCGTCCTATCATAAGACCATCAACACCGAATTTGTTTTTATAATCCAGCGCAATATCGGGAGAAGAGATATCTCCGTTCCCAAATATTGGTATTTCTATATCGGGGTGTTTTTTCACTTCTCTTATAAAATTCCAATTGGCAGAGCCCTTGTACATTTGTTGTCTGGTACGGCCATGGATAGTAAGTGCTTTTATTCCCGCATCCTGAAGTCGCAAGGCTACTTCGGTAATTTTAATTGTTTTATCATCCCATCCCAGCCTCGTTTTTACGGTAACAGGAAGTGCAACCTGATTGACTATTTCACGTGTCATTTCTTCCATTTTTGGAATGTCAAGTAAAATACCTGCGCCTGCACCTTTGCAAGCAACTTTTTTTACGGGACATCCATAATTTATGTCAATCAATTCCGGCTGTGCCGCTTCTGCTCTGGTAGCTGCCTCTCGCATAGAGTCAATTTTCTCTCCGAATATCTGAATACCAATTGGGCGCTCGTAATCGTAAATATCAAGTTTTTGTAAACTTTTTGCCGCATCACGAATAAGACCCTCTGCACTTATAAACTCTGTGTACATCAAATCAGCTCCATTTTCTTTGCAAACAGCACGAAAAGGCGGATCGCTTACATCTTCCATTGGAGCAAGCAATAATGGAAATTCACCAACTTCTAATTTTCCTATTTTAACCAAAATTTTACATCATTAATTAATGCAAAATTACCAGCTTTTTGGCTGAACTGAAAATATCAGTTTACTTTTGAGAAAATTGCTAAAATTTGATCTATAAATTAAAGACAATAATATTTCTGTAAAATCATGAAATATCCAAAAAGCCTAGCTCCCATTCTTATTGAAAATTTATAGTGCTCTTGTTTAAAAAAAGATTTGAATTATAAGTAATAAACATTGAAAATAGTTATGATTAACTTTCTATTATTTTTTAATTTATAGAAGCATTTTCAGTTTAAATATTCATAAAATTATTTTTTAACTATTTATCACATAGAACCAATAAAATCTAATCATGAGTTTAAAATACCCACTATTAATTTTGTTAGCATCATTCATAATATCTTGCAGCTCATCTTCCCAAGAAAAATTTTCGTTTCAAAATACGCCCGATGGAGTTGAAGTGTTGGAAGGTGGAAAGCCAGTTTTGTTTTATCAAAAAACAACCAAAACGCCAAACGGTGAATTTTTCCTGAATAATTACATTCACCCACTCTATTCTTTGGAGGGTGATACGCTAACAGAAGAATTTCCCAAAGACCATCTTCATCATAGAGGAATTTTCTGGGCCTGGCATCAAATTTATATCGACACGCTTTCTGTAGGAGATGGTTGGATTATGGAAAACGTATCAACTGATGTTGTATCTGTTAAAACAAATACAATTAACGGCACAGTACAAATTATTACCAATGTTTTGTGGAAATCAAAAAATTTTAATAACCAAGACCCATTTATTGAGGAACATACCACAATTACTGTCCATGAGGTGCAAGATAATTTCCGGTCAATAGATTTTGAAATAAAGCTCAAAGCCCTGGTGCCTGAAGTATATATTGGTGGGTCTGACAATGAAAAAGGATATGGTGGGTTTAGTCCCAGAATCAAGCTGCCCGACAATTTAGTTTTCACTTCTGAAAGCGGAAAGGTTGTTCCTCAAAATCTTCAAATAAAGGACGGGCGATGGATGGATTTTTCTGGATCTTTTGGCAAGACAAAGCAAAGTGGACTTACAATATTATGTCATCCCAGTACACCAAATTATGTAGCACCCTGGATACTAAGACAAAATAATAGTATGCAAAACATCGTTTTTCCTGGTCAAGAAAAGGTCAGCATATCTATGGAAAATCCACTGGTTTTAAGATATCGTCTGATTATTCATAATGGAAATGCTAGTAGCATTGATATTGACAAATTGCAATTGGAGTATGAAAAAGTTAGATATTAAGCAAGAATAGTTTCTAACTTATTCAGGCAATTTCTCATCAGGATATTCAGATTTAAAATCTATCCAATACTTGTTGACAGTCTCTTTCATTTCTTTCCGCAAGAATAATATGCCTACCAAGTTTGGAAGTGTCATTAGCGCAATGGTAATTCCCGAGATGGTCCAAATAATTGTTGTATCTACAAAAGAGGCAAAAAAGAAACCAAGGACAAATACCATTCTGTAGTAGATTATTGACCTGGCACCAAATAAAAAGATCATTGCCCGATCGCCATAGTATGACCAGGATACAGCCGTAGAAAAAGCAAATAGTAGCAAACCAATTGTTACAATATATTTCCCATATTCACCAAAAAATCCCTTGGAAAATGCAATTGCAGTTAAGGGGGCACTATGTACCAGAGAAAGTCCTTTCAGCTTATATTCACCTTTTGGATCAATGATTTCTCCACTGGCAACTTCTATCTTTCCATTGTAAATTTCATTGTTTTTATAGGCAATTATCTCTTCAGCTATAGATCGTGCATGAATCACACTAAGGTTGTTTTGTATCTTTCCATCCTTTATGTTTAGCCTACCTGAGAATGTTTCTATTGGATCGTTATAATTCAAATATCCAAACAAAGCCGCAACATCATCTTTATTAGACTCATCATAAACACGACTTAATATTTTCATGTCTGCATTTTGAAATTCATTGATATGCTTTTTATTCCAAACCCCGGAAGATAAAAGTACCAGGCCTGTCAATGAGCAAATGATGATGGTATCAATAAAAGGTTCCAAAATAGCCACCATACCCTCAGAGACTGGTTCATGTGCCTTTGCTGCTGCGTGAGCGATCGGTGCAGATCCTTGCCCCGCTTCATTGCTAAAAAGTCCGCGACCCACGCCTTTGTTAAAAGCAAATATTAATGCTGATCCAAGAAAACCTCCTGCGGCTGCTGATCCTGTGAATATATCTGAGAAAATTGCAATGATCGATGGGATAACATTTTCATAATTGAATAAAATGACTGACAATGCTCCAATGAAATATATGATGGCCATAGCTGGAACCAGTTTCTCTGTCACTTTTGCGATACGTTTTATTCCTCCAATAATTACCATACCCAATAAAACAGCCAGCACCAATCCTGTTACCCATTTTGCCACACCGAAAGAGGCTAGAAATGAATTGGCAATGCTATTTATTTGAGGCAAGTTTCCTGTTCCAAAAGATGATAAAACAGTGGCTATGGCAAACATTACCGCCATCCATTTGAAGTTGAGTTTTTTTCCAAAAAATTGAAAGTTGGCATTTTTCATGTAGTACATTGGCCCACCGGCAATAGTACCATCCGATGCTTTTTCTCTGTATTTATGAGATAGTGTTACTTCAACAAATTTCGTTGTCATACCGACGGCAGCGGTAACCAGCATCCAAAATAATGCCGCAGGACCACCTAAATAAACCGCCAGAGCAACACCAGCAATATTTCCTGTGCCAACAGTTCCTGAAAGTGCAGTGGCAAGTGCCTGAAAATGTGATGTGTCTCCTTCATCACTTGATTTGTCAAACTTCCCTTTGACAATTTTTAGTGCATGCCTGAAATAACGTATCTGTGGAAATTTTAGATAAAAGGTAAAAAATACACCAGTCAATAATAAGAAGTATGCAAACCATTGTGCACCTCCAATAAATCCATCTATCTGTTTTAGAAACTCGTGTAATTCATGCATATGTCTGTCTTTTATTTTATCTGAATGACAAATCTAAGAAAATAAGCCTTTTCTTAAAGAACTATTGTAATTGAGAGTATTCATCATTCCTATTTGCCAAAATTATTTAGGCATATTGATCTTCTTTAAAAGATAAATTTCATTAAAATAATCGTGTTTAAAATTGCTACATTTGCGCAAAAAAATATCTATGAAGAATACTGCTTTATATGAAAAACATATTGCTTTGGGTGCTAAAATGGTTCCTTTTGCCGGATATGAAATGCCGGTTAGATATGGTTCGGAATTAGAAGAGCACCGTGCGGTACGAAATAGTGTAGGCATGTTTGATGTCTCTCACATGGGAGAGTTTTTAGTTAAAGGCTCAAGAGCTCTTGATTTAATTCAAAAAATAAGCAGCAATGATGCCTCAAAACTCCGGGCAGATAAAATTCAATACTCATGCATGCCGAATGCAACCGGTGGAATTGTAGATGATTTGTTGGTATACATGCTTAAACCAGAAGAATACATGCTGGTAGTTAATGCCGGAAATATTCAAAAAGACTGGGATTGGATAGTCTCTCAAAATGACATGGGAGCAGAATTAGAAAATATTTCTGATGATATTTCTTTGCTTGCTGTTCAAGGACCAAAGGCAAAGCAAGTAATCCAAAAACTAACAGATATAGATCTCTCTGAGATACCATATTATAGTTTTCAGAAAGGAAACATAGGTGAGATTACTGATGGAGTTATATTATCTGCTACAGGCTATACAGGTTCAGGAGGTTTAGAAATATACATTTATAATGAATTTGCCAGCCAGGTTTGGGATGAAATTATGAAAGCCGGAGAGGATTTTGAAATTAAACCTGCTGGACTGGGAGCACGAGATACTTTGCGACTTGAAATGGGATTTGCCCTATATGGAAATGACATTGACGACGACACATCTCCCATAGAAGCTGGGCTTGGATGGATAGTGAAGTTTAGTAAGCATTTTGTGAATGCAGAAGACCTTAAAAAACAAAAGGAATCGGGCATTGAAAAAAAACTGGTTGGATTTATCATGGAGGAAAAAGGCATACCAAGATCGGGGTATGAAATATTAAGTGATAAGGATGAGGTAGTTGGTAAGGTCACATCTGGCAGCATGTCACCGACACTGGGTTTTGGAATAGGTATGGGATATGTGAGTACAAAGTATGCCTCTGTTAATAATAATATATTTATTGCCGTGAGAAAACGAAAGCTAAAAGCGAAAGTTGTAAAACCACCTTTTTATAAAAATTAGTTTTATTGTCTAACCCCCAATATGAATAAAATTGATATTTGTCTTTCTCCTGATCTCATACATCAATACGATTTAGCCAGCACGGTTGTGGTGGTCATAGATATTTTGAGGGCAAGTTCATCCATAACTACAGCAATTGCCCATGGAGTTAAAGCCATTCGCCCGGTAAAATCATTGGGTGAGTGTCGAGAGTTACAACTCCTCGACCATGTTGGCGCAGCAGAAAGAGGCGGAAAAAGGGTTGGTGGTTTTGATATGGGCAATTCACCTTTCAGCTTTATGAACCCTGATTTGGAAGATAAAAAAATTGCTATGACAACAACAAATGGCACTGTTACCCTCCATAAATCTAGAGGAGCTTTACAAGTGCTCATTGGTTCATTTTTAAATTATACAGCATTATTATCCTACATTAAAAGACTTCCCTGTGATATTCTTTTGCACTGTGCAGGATGGAAAGGGAAAGTAAATTTGGAAGATACACTTTTTGCCGGCGCCATTGTTCATGGTCTAAAACAACAATTTGAATTTGATTCGGATGTTCCTCAAATGGCTGCCATTCTTTATGCGCAAGCAAAAAATGACTTAAAGTCTGCAATTCAAAGTTCGTCACATGTTACCAGATTGATAAATTTTGGCCAGGAAAAAGACATTGATTTTTGTCTGGAAATGGATAGATACAAGGTAATTCCGGTATTGAAGGGTAACTATATTACTAAACTGAAATTGTCGGATATGCTTTTCTGAGAAGGCTACATCTGGCCAACAAAGACCCCTTAAATAATTTTATTTTATTATATATGATTAGAATCATCAATAATCAGGCATGAATATTCGTGCTTGCATTTACTGAATAATCTCAATAGAATTTCAATACTAAGGTCAATTGTAAATTCTATATTATTGAAATTCAGATATATAAATATCGCGTTGAAGAACCAATAATTGTAAATTTTTAGGGTTAAATTTGTAATTAGATTTCAAATCAAATTTAAAAGATGAAGGTATTAAGCCAAATTATTAGTTTCTCACTACCGGTTTTATATCTGATGGTGATTTACGTTTACTATCTTATTTTTTCCGGTAAAAATAAATCGTTGGTTCATAAGACAACTCCAATTCTCCTTTTTCTTGTCGTCTGCCACCTTATTGAAATTGTCACCCGAAATATTGCACTCAATACCATGCCATTATCTACCACACATGATGCGTATGCGTTCATTGCCTTTTCGATTTTACTTGTATACATGATTAGCGAACTGGGTTTAAAAAATCGTGGTGCCGGTCTGTTTATTTTGTTTTTTGCTTTAGTTCTCGAGTTACTATCTGCATTTAATATGAGCTGGGAACCGGAGACCAATGCCTTACTCATCAATAAAACTTTTGCTATACATGCCTCTATGTCCATCACTGGATATACTGCACTTTCTCTGGCAGCCATCTATGCCTTAATGTATATTATTCAAAACAACAACCTAAAAAAGAGAAATCTCGGCAAGTTATTTATACAACTACCTGCACTCACCTATTTAGAAAAAATGAGTGTGAGATCTGTAATCACGGGTATTGTATTATTGGGAATTGGCATATTACTGGGACATTACCAGGCTTCAGTAATGATCGGAGAATTTTGGCCAAGAGATATTAAGGTAATTGTTTCTGATGGAGTTTGGCTACTTTATGTAGCCGGATACCTGCTTACAATCTTAAAAAAATGGAGCGGAGAAAAAATGGCTTATTTGTCATTGTATGGATTTTTAATACTAATTGTGGGAGGAGGGATTATTATATATATGTCCGAATCTTTTCATAAGTTCAATTAAAAGCGAGGAGAAATGAATAACCAAATTCCATTGGGATTAATTGGTATATCGCACAATACTGCACCGGTAGAAATACGGGAAAAGGTAGCGCTCAATGAAGAGGAGCAAAAAATTGTGATTAACCATATTATGGAAAACATCCACGCTGATGGATGTATGGTGATTTCTACATGTAATCGCACAGAAGTTTATGTAAGCAATCATAATATTGAATCAACCATTAAACAAATAAAATTGTGGTTGAACGATTTTAAAAAATGCATTGAATACACTCAGGAAGGGACTATTTATGAATATCAGGACACCAAAGTAGTTGAACATTTTTTTAAAGTTCTATCCGGTCTTGATTCACAGATAATTGGCGAACAACAAATTACCGGACAGGTTAAAGACAGCTATGAACTTACACATCAACTGAATGGAACTGATTCCCTTATCAATAAGTTGTTCAACTTTGCAATGCAGGCCAAGAAGAAGGTTCACAATGATACTTTTCTTTCAGATGGTACTGTGTCCGTTAGTTTTGCCGGAGTAGAGCTTGCTAGAAAGATTTTCAGCGATCTTACAAACAAAAGAATATTACTGATCGGTGCTGGAAAAACAGCTGAGTTGGCAGCTTTTCATTTCCATGAAAATGGAGTGAAAAATATGCAGGTTGTTAACAGAACCTTTGCAAAGGCTGAGGAATTGGCAAATAAACTCAACGGCACAGCCTTCCGCCTCGAAGAGTTATCAGAGGTATTGTCAGAAACGGATATTGTTATCTCTGCTACATCTAGCAATGATTTTGTCCTTACTCCCGATCTTGTAAAACCCGTTTCTAAAAAACGAAGACATAAACCTATTTTTTTAATTGATCTGGCCATACCAAGAGACATTGATCCGGAAATAGACAAAATTGATGGCGTTTTTCTTTATAATCTTGATGACCTTCATCAAATTGTAAAAGCAAATCTTGAGAAGCGTAAAAAGGAAATTCCAAAATCAATGAAAGTTATTGCTGAATATGTTTTGGAGTTTCAGAAATGGGTCTCTATGAATTCTATGAATTCAATTGTTGGCAGACTCAAAACCAAACTGGACACATTGAGATTAAATGAAATGGACCGTCTCAAATCAAAACTCCCACAAAATGGCTATAAATCGGAAATTGATCATCTTACGGAAAGTATCATCAATAAGGTAGTGAGACAGCATGTAAAATCCCTAAAAAAGGTGGCTCATGATCCAGAATTATACAGGCAACAAGTCGATATGATACTCAACATTTATGAGCTAGATAAAGAGAATTAACCATATCACTTTTATTAATTATTGAAATAAGTGTCAATAAATTATCTAAAAGAGAGATAACTTATTAATAAAAAAGTTTAGCATAAAAATGGAAAAAAGCACCAAAATACCGGTTGACATTGAGTTGTTAAAAAAATACGATAAAGCCGGCCCCAGATATACCAGCTATCCCACTGCGCCATATTTCCATGATGGCATTGGAGAAAAAGAATATTTGGATCATATCCGGCAAGACAACAATAAGGTTGAGGATAGAGATATCTCTCTTTATTTCCATATTCCTTTTTGCGACACGCTTTGTTATTTCTGTGGCTGTAGTATGATGGTGACGCGCAATCAGAACAAAATTGAGCAATACATAGAGTACGTGGGAAAAGAAATTGGCCTATTAAAAAAATATTTGGATGACGATAGAAAAATCAGACAACTGCATTGGGGCGGAGGAACGCCCACACACCTCTCGCCAGAACAGATAAGGAAATTGGGTGAAGTAATACACCAGCATTTTGAATTTAGCGAGCATGCCGAGATAGGCGTGGAGATTGATCCAAGGGAGCTTACCAAAAATCACATGGTTGCTTTGAGCGAAGCGGGATTCAACCGTTGCAGCATGGGTATTCAAGATTTTGATCCAAAAGTCCAGGAAAGTGTCAACAGAATACAACCCGAAGGTATTACAAGGTCTGCTGTAGAATGGGCTCGCGAATTAAATTTCGGCAGTATTAATCTCGACCTGATGTATGGCCTTCCTTTTCAGAATGTAAAAACTTATAGCAAAACCATAGACAAAGTACTTGCCATGAATCCCGACCGATTGGCAGTTTTCAATTATGCACACCTTCCGGGGATGATCAAACACCAGCAATTAATAAAAGATAAATGGCTGCCTGGAAGAGATGAAAAACTGGAATTACTAAAACTAAGCATTGAAAAGCTAAATGACGCCGGATATGTCTATATCGGGATGGATCACTTTGCTAAGCCAGACGACGAATTGACATTGGCGATGGAAAAAGGAACACTTTATAGAAATTTCCAGGGCTACTCAACACATGCGGGCATCAACCTTTTTGCCTTGGGAATCACCGGCATTGGCATGCTATCTGATATTTATATTCAGAATTACAAAAAGCTTGATGATTACTACACTGCTCTGGACAACAATAAATTGCCCGTAATGCGAGGGATAACATTAAATGCAGACGATCAACTTAGAAGGGAGGTCATTACGGAATTGATGTGTAATTTCAAATTAGATAAATCAAAATTCGAGTCTAAATATCAAATCCAATTCGATAATTATTTTGCTGGCGCACTTCGCAATTTAAAATCGCAAGAAGAAGATGGATTGATTATTTTGGGCAACGAGCAATTGGAAGTTACAAACATGGGCAGATTGTTGATTAGAAATATTGTTATGAATTTTGATTATTACCTTATGGAAAAACAAGGAGATAAACCCCAATTCTCAAGGACCGTGTAGTGAATAAAAATAATCGATTATTACTAAATAATTCAATTAAGGAAAAATTGGCAAATGTACACCCGGGAGAAATATTATATTATGAATTTCTTGAACCGCTAAAAATATCAGCATATCAAATTTCTAAAGAAATAACCCGCAATTCATTTTTTGAATTGATGGTAGTATTGAAGAACTAAGAAAATATACTATAAACCAAAAAAGAACTGATATAGGCCAATCCAGTCATATATAAGAGTTGTATCATTGGCCATTTCCAACTATTTGTTTCTTTTTTAACAATAGCTAAGGTACTCATACATTGCATGGCAAATGCATAAAACACCATAAGCGATAGTGCGACAGCAGGGGTGTACATCGGTCCGCCGGTTTCTGGGTTAATTTCAGCTTTCATTCTGCTCTTTATTGTTGACTCTTCTTCGGATCCAATACTATAGATCGTCGCCATGGTACCAACAAAAACCTCTCTGGCTGCAAACGATGTCACCAGCGCTATTCCTATTTTCCAATCATAACCCAATGGTTTAATGACAGGTTCGAGCGTTTTTCCAAAAATCCCGGCAAAAGAATTTTCCAGTTTAAAGGCATCAACTTTTATTTTAAAATTATCCGGACTGATTTCTTCTCCTTTTAACGATTCTGTAATGTACCGTTCTGCATGACTTACCTTGTCACTCGGCCCATATGAAGCTGCTACCCAAAGAATAATGGAAATTGCGAGGATAATTTTTCCAGCTTCCAGCGTAAATGTTTTACTCTTATCGTAAATAGTAATGCCAACATTTTTCCAACGTGGAATTTTATATAATGGCAGCTCCATAATAAAATATCCTTTGTCTTTTATTTTTACAATCGCAGTAATAATAGCTGCCGAAACAATTGACATTACAAAGCCAAGTAAGTACATGCCCATCAACGCAAGTCCTTGCATATTTAATAATCCAAGAACTTTAGTATCTGGTACAACAAGAGCAATCAATATTGTATAGACTGGAAGTCTTGCCGAGCAACTCATCAATGGAGTAACAAATATAGTTGTCAACCTTTCTTTCCAATTGTCAATTGTCCTAGTGGCCAGAATCGCAGGAATAGCACAAGCCACTCCGGATATCAATGGGACTACGCTTCTGCCATTCAAACCAAATTTTCTCATGATTTTGTCCATAAGAAAAACTACTCTCGACATGTATCCGGTCTCTTCGAGTATGGAAATAAAAGCAAATAGAATGGCAATTTGTGGTAAAAATAATACAACACCTCCAACACCGGGAATAACACCTTCTGATAATAATGATGTAAATACTCCAGGGGGAAATATAGTTTTTATATAAATTCCTAATTCTGAAAAAGCATAGTCTATGAGATCCATGGGTGTTTGTGCCCAGGCAAATATTGCTTGAAACATGAGAAAAAGAATCCCTAAAAACATAAGATAACCATAAACCTTATGCGTAAAAATTTTATCTAATCTCTCCGTAAGATTTCTATTTTTGTCAAGATTATAAACTACTACTTCTTTAATTACTTTGTCAATGATTTTGTAGCGATCAATTATTTCTTTTGATTGTGATAATTCTGGATTAAATTTTTCTTTTCTAATTAATTCCTTCACATAAGCTTTTTGGTCAATAGTCAAGTTAGGAAAATCTTGATATTGAATAATGAGAATATGTGCTAAATAGTTATTAGTGATACCAAACTTGTCCTTGACATTTTGCTCGAGGTTTTTCTCAAAAAGTGTAGCATTAAATATTGATTTTTGTTCGACAAATTCAAATTCTATAATAGCTTTCTTCAACAAATCAATGCCGTGTCCGGTTCTTGCATTTAGAGAAATTGTAGGAATTGAAAATGATCTGGCAATTGTGGTAGGGTTTACACGTTGACCAAGATTGGTGGCCACATCAAGCATATTTAATGCCAAAATAACCGGAATCCCAAGGTCAACTATTTGGGTAAAAAGCAGTAAATTTCTTTTAATATTTGAGGCATCGACAATGATAATTGCCAGATCTGGGAAATCACGATTGTTGGGATTAAGTAGAGTTTCAAATACTACTTTTTCATCCATTGATCTGGGATAAAGACTATATGCACCTGGCAAATCAATGATTTTAAGTTTTGAACCATTTCCTAGGGTGCACATTCCCGTTCGTTTCTCAACTGTGACACCGGGAAAATTTCCGACTTTTTGATTTAATCCAGTGAGATGATTAAACAGAGAAGATTTTCCGCAATTGGGATTCCCCAGCAGGGCCACTTTTTTAGTTCGTCCCTGCTTCATTATATCTACTCAATAAGTATGGAGGATGCCTCAGAAATCCGTAGAGATAAATTATATCCAGCAATATAATATGCAATAGCATCACCAAGCGGAGCAGTATAATTCATCTTTATCACACTTCCTGGAAGACATCCCATTTCCATGAGTTTAAGAGACAAAATACTATCAGAAAATCCTTTTATTTTACCCGATTCACCAGCTTTTAGTTCTGCCACACTTCTTTTCTTCATTCGGATTATTTAGAATTATTATAAATAATGGCAAATGTATATTATGGAATCTTACAAATCAATCCCAACATGTAGGGATATTTTTATAAAGTAATTGCGAATCAATAAATCGTGTAATTTGTGCTAAATTGATTTCAATAACCATTGTAAAATAATTCTCTGATTGAGTTCAATCTTTGCCAACCAACTCAGTAAGCTCATCCTGATTTGAAAAACTTTTTTAGGAGAACGTACTTGAAATCGAATGCATAATATCATTAGGTTTGATTTGAAAATGTAAAATGCGTTAA
>CAYREN010000028.1:0-22485 GCA_964423255.1 uncultured Roseivirgaceae bacterium
CAATGGCCAGTCAGATAGGAATGGATCCATTGGAATTCAGGTTGAAAAATCTGAAAAATGAGCAGATGATCAGGACTTTAAAATTGGCTGCTGACAAATTTGGTTGGAAACCCATCAAAGGCCCAAGTGGAAAGGGATGGGGAATGGCCTGTGGTTTTGATGCCGGAACATGGATAGCTGTGATTGTAGAAGTAGATGTTGATATAAGTACAGGTAAAGTGCAAGTAAAAAGATGCGTTGCCGCTCAGGATATGGGTTTAGTGGTTAATCCTCATGGAGCAACCATTCAGATAGAAGGAGGAATTACAATGGCATTGGGATATGTTCTCACTGAAGATGTGGAATTTCAAGGAGCCAAAATAAATTCTCGAAATTTTGATTCATATCACATTTCAACATTTTCTATGACGCCAAAAATCGAAACATATTTTATTGATGATCCTGAAGCGGCACCTCAAGGTGGAGGAGAGCCTGCCACTATCTGTGTCGGTGGTGCGGTAGGGAATGCAATTTTTGATGCTTGTGGCGCAAGAATGACCAGAATGCCAATGATTCCGGAAAGGGTACTGGCTGCATTGCAAAAGGTATAAAAAAATAGCGATTCACTTTACTGATAAAATTCATAATTATCAACTCCTACGGCTGATGATTATGATTTTTTTGATTCATTACAATATGCATCAAAATTTCATATCCATTAAATAATAAGTATATTACATGTTATATTATAACTATTAATTACAATTTGCTTTAAGATGACTGAAAACAAAAAGGAATTGTATCGCATAGATAGTAATATTATATCCAATAATATGGGATGAAAATCCTATTAAACAACCACACTAATTAACATGGCACTAACCATTGATGAAAATCATTTATTGCAGGGTGATAATGTAATTCACCTGATAGCAGATAAAAATAAAGTTAGTTTTAAACCAAGCGCACTCGATACCCTTATTGTGCACTATACAGCAGGAAGAAGTGCCAAATCTTCTGCTAAATATCTTCAAAGACAAGATGTCAAAGCCTCGGCACATTTAGTAATTGGTAGGGATGGCGAATTATATCAATTAGTGCCTTTCGATAAAATAGCCTGGCATGCTGGGAAAAGTAGCTACGGTGGCCGCACATCGTATAACAAATATTCCATTGGGATAGAACTTGACAATGCAGGTGTGCTTACCAGAACAGGTGATGAGTATCAATCTTGGTTTGGTAAGAAATATTCGAAAAATGATGTCTTAGAAGCTGTACATCGAAATGAAAAAAATCCCAAGTTTTGGCATATTTATTCTGAAACACAGTTAGAGATAAATGAAGAAATTACAGGTTTGATACTTGCTAAGTACAAAGAAATAGAAAATATTCTTGGGCATGAAGAAATTTCGCAGGGCAGAAAGCAAGACCCCGGACCAGCATTTCCTTTAGATAAATTTCGTTTGATAATGTTAGGAGATGACAGAATCGACAAAGCACCAGATCCAAAAGCACTTCCTTCTGAAGGTTCTATAATTCCAGGAAAATTAAATATTCGTGCCGGGGCAGGATCGTCATTTGAAAAAATTGCCAAACCTCTTGTCGCAGGTCAAAAAGTAAATATTATTGATGAGGAAAATGGATGGTATCGCGTGACTACAGAAGTTGAAGGTTGGGTTAGCAAAGGATTTGTTAAAACAAAATAGAATAATATGAAAAGGGTTTTTCTGCTTTTATTTATAGCAATAATTACATTTTTGATTGTTATTCTTTTTAAAAACCCTGGGTTTTTGGATAATATATGGATGTGGGTAATTGGTTTGGCCGGATTGATTATTAAAGGAAGCAAAGGCATAATCAATTATTTCAGTTCGCTATTTGATAAATTGTCACCTGAAAACCAAACCAACCCTGATCCCACTCAGAAGGAAAGAAGGATTCCATCAACTGCACAACTGATTAGGATTGACCAATCACAAATTCAAATGAGGATAGTGAGATATCAAGACGATGGACAAACCACTCTTGGATTGCTGTATGTCAATAACAAATTTTACTGCTATACGCTTGAAGACACATGGCAAAAAGTTAAAGTGCCTGGAAAAACCAGAATTCCCGCAGGAGCATATCCAATTAAATTCAGAGAAGAAGAATCTGAATTGACAATTACTTATCGCAAACGTTATCCCGAATGGTTTTCATATCATCTTCAAATACAGCATGTCACTGGCTTTCAGTACATCTACATTCATAATGGCGGAGATCATACAAATACCGAAGGCTGCATTCTTGTGTCAGACAGCCTAAACACAGCCAAGGGAGATACATTTTTGTCAAATTCAAAAGAGACCTTTAAGAGGTTATATGGATTTTTGGAAACGCAAATTAAAGAAGGTAAAAAAATAACTTTAACCATAGATGATGAAAATTGGATGAGCAAAATGTCAATCAATTAGTATCAATTATAAATGTTTAAGACAATGGGAAAAAATAATCAAAATGATTCGAGCACATTCTCCTGGTGGAAAGTTGCACTGATGTTCATAGGGTTAATTATTATAATCACAGTATTGATATCTTTTGTCTCCAAGGATAAAATGTACTATAATCTGGCCGCAGGAATAATAATTAGCTGGATTATTACTTTGGTGGTGTATTATTTCTGGGCCATCTATTTTTATAATGTAAACATGGGTTGGACAGATGCTGACTGGGAAAATCTGGAAAAAAAGAAGAATGGCCAGCCGGGGTTGTTGGACGATGAACCTGTCGTAAATCCAAATGCAGCAGAAACTTTGGGACTTCCTCGTGGAACTGTGAGGGCTACTATTGCTTTGACGCTGTTGATTGGCGCTTTAGCATTGATGCTCGCCTCACTGGAATTACCACACAAATTAGAACGAAACCATCTTTTTATTGACAATTTTGAATTTATAAAAACAGCTTTCCTGATGATGGTTGCTTTTTATTTTGGCAATAAATCGCTTGATTTTCTTAAGGACAGATCTCCGGTTTATGGACCAATAAATGGAATGGATGCTCGAAACAAAGAGCAGGCAGCGTCATTGCAATCGCCAGTTGTAGGAGGAGATGCCAGACAAGTATTGCAATCTCCAGATCAAATGGAAAAAGATGTTGATGAAAAAACAAATTTTGAGGACAAAGACGCACAAGGATGAAATATCAACATTATCTGATTGTACTATTAATCTTCATTTCATCCTGCAAAAATGAAGATCAACGATATATGGTGGTAAGCAAGGTAAAAAGTGCCGCTAAGTTGGCTACCACAGAAACAATCATCGACAAGGTTGTGCTTGGAACACAGGAAAAGAAATTACTGGGTTTAATAAAGGTTAATACTGCATACTTTGCTGCAAATACTCAAGCGATAATTAAGTCGGGCGTTGACCTTGCTTTGCTTGAAGAGGATGATATAAAAATTGAGGACAAACGTATCACAATAACTCTTCCCCATGTAGAGGTACTGGATTTTAGCTATCCTTTTTCTTCTTATCATATTGACAGTACCATCACAAGAAATAGGTTTTTAAATCGGATTGGTATCCTGGACCACGAGCGGTTTTATATGATGGCGGAGTTGGACATCAGGAATAACCTTAAATATACAGGGATTCGAGAAGCTACTGAGTTAAAAACACGCCTGATGATGGAAGGATTATTAAAAAACCTTGGTTATGAGGAGATTTATATCACCTTCAAAAAAGGTGAACTGATAGAAGAAATAGAATTTGATTATCAAATTGAAGGATAGCTAGTGCTTATTTTTTGGAAACAAATTGGTCTATTCGTGCAAATTGCCATCGTGGTGGCAGCAGTTCTGCTATTTAGTTTTTTTGACCCTTTTGGTTTTTTAAAGAGTAAAAAATTAAAGCTTGAAAATACACCGATCAATGTATCAAGTATCAGGGAAATAGGGGAGTTCATTACTGCCGAATATTATGGTGAAGTTCTCAATTCTTTACAACAATCACGTATCAACCAGGTTATCGAAAAAGGTGTGGATATGAAAGTTCAATACCAAGAAATCCATGATCTTTATCAAAATGCAATACGAGATCTAATTGATGATAGAGATATATTTCGTGTTTCAAAATGGAACAAAAAGAATGACCTGTACAATTATTTTTACCAAAGGTTTAATTCATTGACTTCCAATCCTTACTATCAAGATTACATGAAGTGGCTTTTAGTCCAAATGCCAGAGAAAACAGAAAAGCAATTGTTGAAATATTTTTACAATGACGAAGATGATGCATTGAGAAAATTAAGTGATATCGATATCTCCAACATCATGGAGATTAAAGAATTTACCGATGACAGATTAAATGCACTGAGTTCTGATAAGAAATTTCGAAAGCAACAAATTGTTGTTTTGGGTAGGGGATGGGTAAAAGCAGGGATTGATTTTGGGAAATTTACCAACCAAAATTTTAAGTATGATAAGGAGACAAAAATTATTCACTTAATTGGGGTGAAACCAGAAATACTATCATGCACCATCAATCCTTGGTTTATTCCAGAAAAACAAGTGAAAGGGTTTGAAGTAATTCTGGTGAGCAATAAGGCAAACCGACCAAAATATATGCAGATGGTGAAAGAGGAAACTCTCAGAAAGCTGAGAGAAAATTCTTTAAAGGCCAATATCCTGGAGAAAGCCAAAATAAATGCTGAAGAAAATCTCAAAGATTTCTTTTCATTACTCATTGATGGTGGTGTTGAGGACGTGATCATTCACGATGATTTTTTCAATTATTTTGATGTTGCTATGACCGGCGATTCTTTAAACGCCGCGAGCATGAGGGCAATTGATTCTTTGTTTGTCAGACGCTACGAATCGGATAGTATGGAAGTGGTAAATATGAGAGATTCTTTAAAAAATCATGAGAAAGTTCACCTTCACGATTATCAATATGATGTGCAGAGATTTAGTTCATTATTAGTGCTCATTGAAGATGAAGAATTATCCGCAGGAGAGCTGAGTGAGATCGAATCCATAAGAGATAATATTCTTGCAGACAGACAAATTTTGGAAGATACAACCATTGATATAGTAGTTCAGAAAATGAATTTTACCAGGCTGGACACCATTTGGTATTATCCGGATGGCATGGGCCTAAAAGTAATATCAGATTTTGTTAATGAGACCTTGAGGCCTAAGAAACCATTTACAACCAGGCAAATTATTTTTGAAAGTGAGGATTTTAATGCATGGGAAAAGAATAGATTGGAAAAATTTCATCGCAAGATTTATTTGAGAATGCTGGATAAAAAAGATGCTGACTATAAGTTAATTGTCTCTCAAATTAAAGACCATGTCACACAGTTGGTACTCAAGGATGAAACAATAATGGAGGACAATGAGAGTGTAAATCGAGATACTATAATTGATCAACAATCTTTATTATTTGTCCATGATATTCGCAAGAAGGTAAATGAAGAATTATTGTTAGCATATGATTCGAGCATTGATTTAAAAAGATATTGCGAATTGAAAGAAGACTTGGCTAAAGATTTTGATAGCAATAAACCATATTTAATAGTCTCAAAAAGAGAAGCTTTAAAATATCGATTTTGTATGTCGACAGATTGCATATCTATCGGAAAATACACCTCTTTTTTGAATCTTGATTATCCAGATTCCATTGATCAAAATGAACTTGACGATCTTGAAAATGAAATTGGGAAAACCTTATCTGATATTGATTCGCTCAATAAATCGGGAGTTGTGTATCATGTCAACAGGTTGGATTCTATCTGGTATTATCCATCGGAGTTTACCCTGAAGGAGTTTGTTATAATACGAGATGAAAATTACCCTGAGAAAAAAGCCGCTAACTTTTTCAATAAAACCTTTAATAATAAAAGTTATAAAAAATGGCAAGAAGACAAGCAAAGATACTTTCATGAGCTAATTTATAATTTTATAAATCATCAAAAACTTGAAGAATTAAAAAACACCAAATCAATTTTATTAAGGGAATTGGATTTTAAAGATAAATTAAAAATTGCCTCATAGTAATTATATTTTCACATAACAACCATTTTCATGAAAAATCACAAAACTTCAAAAGGGAAAAAAGCACAAAAAGATGAGCTAATCCAATCGTGTGGACTGCCAAAATCGGTAGAGAGAATATTGCCTAATGACATTGATCCCGGAAGAGAATCACTCATAAGAATCATTGGTAAAACCTGGGTGAATGGCACACAAATTCACTATTGTTTCTGGGACAGCTCAAGAGATGATTCACCAAAATCCTGGGATGGCACCACTAGAGACAAAAATGTTGTGATCAAAGCTTGGAAAGAATGGAAAGAACTGGGTACAGGATTGGAATTTATTGAAGTTGAAGATCCTTCAGATGCCGAAGTTAGAATAGGGTTTCAAAGAGGTGGTTCCTGGTCTTATCTTGGCACAGATGTGCTGAGTAGACCAACGAATGAGCGAACCATGAATTTTGGTTGGCAATTGTATGGAAGAGATTATGGACGTGCCACGGCCTTGCATGAAATTGGGCATACGCTTGGTCTGCCACACGAACATCAAAATCCAAAGGCTGGGATTAAATGGAATGAGGATAATGTTTATAATGAATTTAGTGGGCCACCAAATAATTGGAGCGAAGATAAAATTTATTGGAATATCTTAAGGAAAATACCTGTTGATGATGTTGACGGTTCTGATTGGGACCCACTTTCTATCATGCATTATAGTTTTAAGCCACAAATGATAGATGCTCCAACGCCATGGAGTAATAAAGGTATTGATGTAAATGTATTATTGTCAGAAAAGGATAAATCTTTTATTCAAAATTTTTATCCTACCATAGAAAAAGAAGACTATATTTTGTTAAAGCCTTTTAAATCTATACACGCAAAAATGGTTGCCGGAGATCAGCTGGATTTTATTATTAAACCAAAAAGAGCTAGGAAATACAATATTCAAACCCTTGGAAGAGTGGACACACTTTTGACCTTATTTGAAAAGAGAGGTGAGGAAAATTCATTTCTCGAAGCAGATGATGATGCAGGGTTTGGAAGAAATGCCAGCATAACCTACAAGCTATTTAAAGACAGAGAATATATTTTAAGATTGCGGTACTACTATGGATCGGACAGTGGAGATACGATGGTAATTATGTTTTAGAGTGCATTAATATTAGGATATTAGTCTTTTGTAATTATTTAGCAAAAGAACAGAAAAGAGTATTGTACAGGTGGTAATGACAAAGGATGCTCCAATTCCCAAAGCATCAGCAAGAAAGCCAAAAATCAATGCAAGTATTGCTGTAATGAGGGTTCTTAATAATGATTGGGCAGAAATCACAGATGTGAGAATCTCAGGAGGTACATTGTCAGCAATTAATCCTGTAAGTATTGGTTTTCTAATATTTTCTGCAACATAGATTCCTATAAAAGCAATTAGTGAAATGACCCAAATTTCATAAATAAAAAATACTCCACAAATAATACCTGAAATGAATCCATACATCATGGAATAGGAGGGGGCATTTTTTTTGTTTTTTATGGCTATTGTTGATGAGAGTTGAGAAGCTCTTGAAGTTATGAGATAAATGAAAAAGTAAATTATCCCAATAATCAATCCATTTTTTTTCGTTGTTTCAATGTCAACTAATAATGGGATCAATAAAGATACATTGATCAATAATGGTTGAATATAGTCTTTGACAGCTCGCAAATATGCAGTATGTGCAGCAGACATATTCATGATTTTCAATACCCTTGGCTTTTGTATTATTTTGAAAAATGATTTAAAAGTTATAATTATTCCACGGTTGTGTCTTGATCCTTTTTCTAAAATGGAATGATTAAGCTCCTTGGGATATGACAGAATAAGTAGAAAATTTAGAAGATAAGGGACTATTGAATACAAAAATATGTACTGATAAGAGCCACTGTTAAAAACAATAATTCCTGCAGCCAATGAAGATAAAGCAGAGCCTATTTGAGACCAAGAACGCGTATGTCCATAATAATCTATCTTCTGATCTTCCCATTGCATAATATTCAGATAGTCCATAATCATTCCTTTGTGAGTTCCCGTACGAAATGCATCTCCAATTCCGTAAAATATAAATGCTGCCAAAAACAGCCAGAAATCATTTGAAACAAAGAAAATTACAAATGAAATGATATAGGCGATAAATGAACCCAACAAAGCATTTTTTCTTCCAAAAGTATCTGCAATTATTCCAGATGGGATTTCAGAGATGTTGATAAATATTTCACGGAACGCATACAATATGCCTATTTGTGAAAATGAAAGACCTTTCTCAATTAAAAAAAGTATAAAGAAAGCGTCAAAAAATCGAAGGTTTTTAAGAAACCCGTAGAGACTAAATTTATAGTATTGTTTGTTTTTTAGATATGGTTTCATATATGGCTAAACCAAATTGACCAATAGCAAGGATTATTAAAGTTAATTATTGATTTGCATTATTCACCATATTTCTATTTCTCAAATATTTGTTAAAAGTCAAAAAAAAACCACCATAATATGGTGGTTTTCAATTTTTTAAAGAAATAAAAAGTTACTACTCAACAATTTTTACGTTAACTGCATTCATACCTTTTTTGCCTCTTTCCATGTCGTACTCAACTTTGTCATTTTCACGAATATCATCAATTAATCCTGACGAATGTACAAAAATGTCTTCACTTGAATCATCTGGTTTAATGAATCCAAAACCTTTAGATCCATTAAAGAATTTTACTGTTCCTTGCATTGTTAATTTTTTAAAATAATAAATAAATGCTGTATGTCTAAGATTTAAAATTTTACCAGTAACTATCCTATTAATAATTATTCCTGAAATGGAATGAAGAGTAACGAATGATTATGAAATTGAAAGATAAGATTTTTATTCCCTATAAACTTACAAGCACTGCAAAGGTAGCTATTACAATTTCGTTATCCAAAATAATAATAGTATTGATTTAAGTTTACTACAAATAATTGATTATTTGATCTAATTAATTCTTTAATTGAAAATATTTTTATTGATCGAAATATTTAGCGGATAGGTTTTAATAATGGATAACTTGGTAAAGATAATTCAATTACTTCTAAGCAAATTTAATTTTAAAATTCATTTTTACCGGGCTTGCTACAATTTTTTTTGTGGATACCTTTGTAGCATCCTTTTCTTAAAGTAATTTTATTAAAAGATCAATTATTACATTATAATATAAATTATTTCTCTTTAGAAATGAAGATATTGACGTGGATGTAGGATCTTATTGAGCTAAACGGCCTATGAAATTTAACATGTTAGTTACTAGATTGCATTTTTTCAAAAGGAGAAAATACTACGTGTTTATTTTTACATATTTATTTTTCTTGTGTAACTCCAATATTTTTGCACAAACAAAACCAAATTTCAATCACTATCTTTTTAATTATTATTTAATAAACCCAGCTGTAGCTGGAATTGAAGATTATGTTGATATAAAGTCAAGTGTTCGATCTCAATGGAATGGTTTGGAAGGTTCACCTGAGACTTTGGTATTAACCGTTCATGGAAATATAGAAAGACGAAAAAAATCTGGTTCAGCAAATCCTGTTAAAGAAAAACAACCCTCATTTGATGAGCAATCTGGTGATTTTAATAGCTACAATGCCAGGCCACACCATGGATTTGGGGCAATGTTTTTAGCCGATAGAATCGGGCCATTTTCAAAAATGCAGTTTAATGGAAGCTATGCCTACCATCTTCCACTAAATAAAAATTATAGGTTGGCTGCCGGGTTGTCATTCGGTATTATTCAAAACAGATTGGATCAGGATAAAATTACGCTACATGATCCAAATGATATGGCTGTGTTCGGTGAACGTTATACTAATCTAAATCCAGATTTGGGCATTGGAGTCTGGTTTTATTCAAGGGATTTATTTATTGGTTTGTCAGGGGCTCAATTGCTTAAATATAATCAGTCGTTTGGAGATTTTGCACAATCTGAGAAAGAGTCTTATCAGCATATTATTATCACTGGTGGTTACAAATTTCATACAGGATATAATGTTGTATTCGCGCCTTCAATTTCTGTGAAATGGCTATCCCCATCTCCGTTTGTTATTGATTATAATTTTGTGATTTCATTTATCAAGAGAATTAGTTTGGGTTTAACATATAGAAGTAATAATGAATTTGTGTTATCAAGTCGCTTTATAGTTAGCCCATTGATTGAAATTGGTTATGCATTTGATTATGGTGGTGCAGCGGTTGATAGATACAATTACGGGAGCCATGAAATATATGTTGGAATTCGCCTTAAAAATAAATATAAAGTACTTTGTCCTGTTCATTTATAATTTGTAGTGAATAATTTTAATATACATATCTTGTCAATTTCAATTCCATTTAAATGGAAATATGTTTTTGCAAGTATTTTTTTAATAATTTCTACACAATCAAGTTTTGCTGACGATTTTTACTGGGTAGGAGGTACAGGGAAGTGGTCAGATTTTAATAACCATTGGATGAAGGAATCTGGTGGTGATACTACTCAGGGCAGAATACCCACATTTAAGGATAATGTATTTTTTGATGAAAATTCTTTTGACACCAAAGGTCAATCTGTACAGCTAGATATAATTGTAGCTGAGGTTAAAGATTTTGATTTTTCAGGAATACAAGATTCAATTAATATTGAATTAATCCCTGGTGGTCGGGATTTGACAATATTTGGATCCATGAAGTTGAATGAGTTGTTACGTAGCTCACTACCAAATCTTATCGTAGCGTCAAATACAAATAACAGTTCAATTGATTTTTTAGGGGTTTTTATGGCTAAAACAATTACTTTTTCAAATACTCAATTACTTGAGATTATTACTGGCAATAGAAAGATATGCAAAGTTTTAGAAAAAACTGGAGTTGGAACAATAATATTAAAGGATTCATTGAAAATTAGCAATTCAATAGTAATTGAAAATGGACGATTCATTTCTGGTGGTAATTATATAAAAACATCTCGATTTTTAGGTGAAGGTTCAAATACCAGAATCAACTTACAGAATTCACATATTGATGTCAACAACTGGGATATGGACCCTATTAAATCTTTTTCAAGTAATTCGTCTATTATTTCTGTGACCAATCCCAAACAAGGTATTTTTCATGGAGCCAACTTAACCTATTATGATGTTTTTTTATGTGGGAAAATTTCAGTGCAGGGGAATAGCACTTTTCACGAATTTGATATTTGCGAAGGGTCTGACATTGAATTAAAAGCTGGAACCACGCAAAATATAAGTCAATTAATAGCCAAGGGTACTCCGGGGAATCCAATTCGTATTTCGTCAAATATTTTTGAATCGGAAGCATATATTCAACAAAATAGTGGAGAAGTGGTAGCCATTTCTATAAATCTTGAAGATATACATGCTAAAGGGTCTGCGACATTCAACGCAACCAATTCAGTTGAATTTGGCAATGTAGTAGGTTGGAATATTGTCATCCCTCAGAAAAAGTTGTATTACTGGGTTGGAGGTTCAGGTAATTGGTCAGATTTTAATAATCATTGGGCCACAAGCTCGGGTGGAAACAAATTTCATGATGCCCTTCCTACAATTTATGATGACGTAATTTTTGATGAGCGTTCCTTTGCAATACCATCAGAAATAAACATTGATTTGTATCATGCTTACTGCGAAAAAATGGATTGGCGGGGAATAGATGCTCAAGTCATTTTTAAACATGATGAAGAAAAAATTGTTAAACTCCATGTTTTTGGCTCATTTTATTTTAGTAAAAGAGCTAATAGCACACTTTCCTATATTCGTTTTAAAACTAAGAAAAATGAAGTTGTCGATAGTCAAGGAAGTTTTTTGGCATCTAATTTAGATTTCTACCATACTGGAAAATACTCAATATTGGCACATAGTAATTTATTAGCAGGATCGGTTAACCTCAATAGACCGGGAACTACTGAAATAAAAGATACGGTTTTGCTTTCGTCAAATCTTAATATGCAAATAGGCGAATTAATTATTAATGATGCGTATATCAGCGTTCCCGACATAAGACTTAATTTTGGAGTTGTTGATATACAAAGGTCTGAAATAGTTACTCGAAGTTGGAATGCTTCAAATGAATTGAAATTAGTATCTAACCTTTCGTTGATAAGAGTTGAATCGCAAAGTTATGGGGCATTTAATGGAGGAAGTCTGATTTATTATGATGTTATTTTATGCGGGCGCATATATGTTAGCGGAGAAAACGTATACCATAAACTGGAGTTTTGCCCGGGTTCTGATATTTATTTACCTGCAAACCAATCTCAAAAACCTTTCTCATTAATTGTAAATGGTGATCCTGGATTTCCCATTTCAATAAGCTCATCCATTGAAGGACAACAGGCTGAAATCAGTTTGCTTTCCGGTTCTGTTGTAGGTCAGTATTTATATTTAAATGATAGTAAGGCATCAGGTGGAGTTTTTACAGCAACTGGAACAGTTGATCTGGGTAATGTAGAAGGTTGGGATATTTCCAGCCCGAGTCCAGACAATTATTTTTGGGTTGGTGGACCTGGATCATGGACTGATTATGAAACTCACTGGGCCACAACATCGGGAGGCACTGTATTTCATGATAGAATTCCTGGTGCTTTAGATGATGTGGTATTTGATAGTAAATCTTTTGAAACTAACGATACTGATGTCAATATCAATTTGATAAAGACTTACACAAAGCATTTAGATTTTTCAGGTGTTAATAGCAGTTTCAATCTAAAAGGTGGGATAGAAGTATGGGTTTATGGTTCAATGTCTTTTAATGAAATGGGGAATAGTGATATTGAATTAATGAAATTTCCTACTGACACTGCCAATTTTCAAATTTCATCAAAGGGTAAATATTTAGCCTCCCGAATATTATTTGATCATGTTGGCAATTACGATTTGGGTACATCAGATAAATTGCTTTCCAAGCAAATATCCATGACTAATATTGGAGAAGTAAACCTGAATGGAAATTTAAAATTAGGGTTAAAACTTGAAGCAAAAAAAGGAAATTTTAAAACCAACAATTATAATATGGAAATCCCTGTTATTGATTATGGTTATAGTTCAGGAAATGCAGAATCGGAAATTAATTTTGATATTGGTAGTTCTACTGTTACAGTAAGCTCATGGTTAATCGGTGATAGAGTGTCCTTCCATTCAGACTCCTCCGAGATAAATGTATTTTCTGGTAGTGGCAGGGCTTATTTTTATGGGGGAGGAAACGATTATAATAAGGTAAATGCAGCTTGCATTGTTTATTTTAAAGATAATAATCATTATGAAAAATTGACTTTTACATATGGTGCAAAAGTATTTATTAAAGGCGAACAATCTGTAAATGATTTAATTGCGATAGGCACATCAGGGAATCCAATTCGGATCAGTGGTGGTTCATTTAGGAAATCTTCTGGCAAAGTGATAAATCAATATTTAATATTAAATAATAGTAAGGCTGTTGGCGGAGCGGAGTTTATTGCGGAGAGATCAACTGATGATGGAGGAAACAAAGGATGGCAAATTTTGTCACCTGTTGAAAATATTGATGCCAATGTATTAGATATTTTAAAAGGAGAGCCATTGTGTGGAGAAGCTATAGAAACTATTTTGAGTATTCCAGCTGAATTATTGACAACAGTACAATGGTATAAAAATGGAGTACCTATAAATTCAGATAGCTCTTCGCTGGCGGTGCGTGAAGAAGGAAATTATTATGTTCAGGTTACTAATGCTTGTGGTACCATTGCCCAAAGTAATGTTATCGAAATTAGAAGGGAGGGGCCTCCAAATGTTCCAACAATAAATAAGGATGGAATATCCAGCATTTGTGGAGATCAGGTTGTTGATGTAAAGCTAAATACTGATAAACAACCCAGGGTACATTATTTATGGTTGAGAAACAATGTTGTGGTTGGTGAGGACGAACCAAATTTTGCCATAGACACAGTCGGTACTTATACATTGAGGTTGACAAAGGGTGAATGCGTTGTGGATAGCAAGGATAGTGTGATAGTTATCAAAAAAGATGGCGTACCTAAATACCAAGCTCTACAATTGACAGGAAATGATACAATTTGCTTAGGCGACAGTAGTAGATTAATTGTCCCCTATGAACCCGGTACAACCTATGGATGGCATTTTGCAGATACAACAATATTCACTCAAATTAATTATTTTGACATAGATGTTGAAGAGACATATACATTGGAACTGGAAAATGGTTGCGGGGTTAATGCAGCAAGTGGAGCAATATTTTTAAGTGTAAAAGAAATCCCAAAACAACAACAGATATTTATTAAAGGTGAAGATACTTTTTGTTACTATGATAGTGTAAATCTTAGTATTCCTGTAGAACCAGAGGTTTCGTATCAATGGATGGTAAATGATGCTAATTTGGTTAATAATTTTTCAAATAATGAAGCATTTACTGATACCGCTGGTCAGTATTATGTAGTAATGAAAAATATCTGTGGAGTGGTCAATACTGATAAAGTGAAGATAAGTCATATATACTTGCCAAAAAATAGAGACATCTTAATTGAGAGAGATACAATATTTTGTATTGGAGATAGTGTAATCTTTTCATTAGTAACTAATTCTATAGAATCATGGACTTGGATGGATCGCGGTAAAAACATTATTGAAAATGATGAAAGAATAATCATTACTGAGCCAGGGCTATTTTCGGCAGAAATATCAAATATTTGTGGTACAACCAAAGCCAATAATATTATTTCTGTAGAGGTTAAAGATATCCCTCCTGAAACGGTTGTTAAAGATTTTTATGAAATCTGTGGGCCTGGTGATTTAACTATAAATGTTGATGGAGGAGAAGAGGGGAACTACATTTGGCGCGATGAAAAGAATCAAATTATTCATGGTTTGAATAGCTCGGAAATAATTGTTCCGTTAAATGTTTCTAAAGATTATTTTGTTACTCTTTCCAATGGTTATTGTGAAGGGCCTGGAAAAATAGTAGATATTAATGTTCTTGAAATTCCAGTGGCCGATGCAGGTGAAGACAAAATCGTGATTTATGGCGATGATGAAATTATTGGGGGTGAACATGATGTTACAACTACAAATTATATTTGGTCACCAGATGTTTGGATGAATAATTTTACCTCACCCACTCCCACCATTCGGCCAGAAAAAAATATAATTTACACAGTCGAGGCTGTGGGAGAAAATAGATGTAGTTCATTTGATGACGTTAATATTACTGTTTCTTTTGAACTGGTAATTCCTAATACTTTTACTCCTAATAATGATGGGACAAATGATGTTTGGTTCATAAGAAACATTATGTTTCATGAAGATAGTAAGGTGGAAATATTTAACAGATGGGGGACAAAACTTTATGAAACTGTAGGATATAAAAATGACTGGGATGGAACATATAATGGTAAAAAATTACCAGTTGATACATATTTTTATGTGATTCAATTCAATGATGGTGCAAAGCCAAATAAAGGCTCATTGACAATTCTTCGATAAAAAGTTAAAGTTAAGGACAACTTTACTCTCCATTCAATATTTTTTTGGACTTGTTTTTTGTCCATGAAATAAGACTATTAATTTCATTGTCAGTTAATTTGGCATCTTTGTGAATAACCGTATAAATATTTAGTGGCATTTTCTTTTCTGCTACTTCTTCAGCTATTTTTTTGAGGAATTTAATTTTTTTTCTTTTTTTCAACGTACCCCATTCTGAGAAGTTCATTTCATCTCTTCCTTCTCTAGTGTCTTTTGCAATTAGCCAGGAAACAGGTGCAACTTTTGAATACCAGGGATAAACAGTCTGATTTGAATGGCAGTCATAACAAGAAGTATGTAGAATTGCAGAAATATCATTAGGGACAATATCTATTTGCACCATGTCGTTTGATAAATCTGAATTATTTACTGGAAGATCATTGGGAATAAATTGAATAATGACAAAAACCATAGCAATTCCCAACAAAATATATAGCAATATTTTTTTCATTATTTATATAGGATTGTTAAAAAATGGTTGATGATCGGTATTTTAAAAAAAATTACTTCATTAATTTGTCTGCTTCTTTGTCAGCCCATTTAGCCAATATTTTATAATCTTTATCCGAAGGCTTTTTGTCTGGATTCTTTTCAACAAATTTCTTTGGAGGCATTTCTTGTTCTTCAACAACCTCAATTATTTCATCCAAAATAGCGACTAGTTTTGCCTTATCATATTCATGCATTTTGTCCCATCGAAGGGCGTCCTTGGCATCATCAGAAGATCCTTTTTCGCTATGACACCCAAAACACGATTTGTCAATTACGGCTTTTACCTTTTTTGGAAAATTGTACTCTTCAATCAAATTTGTTTCAGTATTATTATTGATGGCTTCAGTTTGACTCATCTGGATAAATACAGCAAATACAAATGTTGCAATGGCAAATAATATTCCTGATCGTTTCATTATATTGTGTTAAGTGAATAATAAATGAAAAATAAAGATTCTTATTTTATAATTTCATATAAAACGATAATTATTTAAAATTGTGCCAATAGTTTAATTTCAAACGAGATACATTTTTATAATAATTATTGCTGATTTTTGCTCTTAAAGTATATAATACTTCAATTTGTAAAACCTTGTTAGTGCTATAATTATTTTAATTATTATTATTCTATGAGCAAAGTAGTTTTGGTTACAGGAGCATCTTCCGGAATAGGGCTTTCAATTGCCACCTTCCTCGCTAATAATGGATATGTAGTGTATGGTGTTAGTCGATCGGCACCGGTAAATAATGATTTCAATGTTGTTAAATTAGATGTAACAGATGAAAAGAATGTCAAAATAGAAATTGATAAAATTATTGCAAATAACGGGAGAATAGACGTACTCATTAATAATGCAGGTGTTGGCTCTGCCGGACCAATTGAAAAGACACCATTGGAAGATATAAGGAAGTCATTTGAGTTGAATTTTTTTGCGATGGTACGATTTTCTCAATTTGTAATACCACATATGAGAGAGCATAAATATGGTAGGATTATAAGTTTGAGTACACTTGGTTCTACTATTGGATTACCATATAGAGCTTTTTATAGTGCAAGCAAAGGTGCTGTTGATATGGTAACAGAAGCATTACGATTGGAGCTTGATAAGTTTGGAATACAAGCTTGTACCATACATCCAGGTGAAGTGAAAACACAAATTGCAAATCATAGGATAGTATCTTTAAAATTTGATGACGATACGTATGGTAAGGTCTTTAAACAAGCTTTTGAGTCTTTAGATGGTGCTATTGACCATGGCATTGAACCTGATTTTTTCGGACCCTTTGTTGACAATATTATAAAATCCAAAAAAGTTAAAAGAAACTATTATGTAGGGACGTTTAATGAAAAGCTGGGGGTACAATTAAAAAAATATCTGCCATATCATATTTATGAAAGAATATTAAAAATGTACTTTAAATCAGGTGATTAACAATGATTAGAAATACTAAGTCCTTTGGGTATCTCCAGAATTAAATACTTAGGAATGATTAATTGAAGGACATTAAAAAAAATATCTACCTGAAAATATCTTCTACAACTTCTTGGTTCTTTGCTTTAAATGATCTGTTACCACCAATTACCCAATGTAAGCCTACTTGTGCACCTACCAATAGATTAGCGCGATTGCTAAATATACTAGTGATATCACCGTCTCCAATAAAATCAATCAAGTCTTGATTTCTCATGTCAGTAAAACTATAGTTTGCCCTGATATTTGCCGATATATAAAAATGCTTGAGAACATCTATATCCATCCCAAACCCAAAGGCAAGTTGTATTTCTTTTTCTTTAAACTTCTGAATTTCTGATTCCACTTCACTATTCATCAATGTCATAACAGAATTTTCGGGCATGTTATACTGGCTTGGATTATTTTTATCTTGAAAGTATGATACTGGGATTTCGAGATCATTTCCACTTAGGGGCACAATTTCACCATTTGTTATTGCATCCTGATAGGTAACAGGTATATCAGCTTGGTTTTCTACCAATACGGTAGTTATATCAAGTGGGATATCACCACCTTGCGCAAGGTTAATATTGGTATTCTCAACAAATTTAAGTGTCTCTGATCCACTATTTAATAGAGATAATTGAGGTCCTATTTGAAAATTAAATCTTGCAGCTTTGTTTCCACCACTCATCATTTTCAAAAGTAGTGGGAATTGAAGATAATTTAGAGATATATTTCTCTCCGCTATCATGCTTTTAATATTTTGAGCAGATTCAAACATTTGATAAATTTGTCCTTGAGCCGCTTTTATAGATTCTATTTGTAGTCCAAATCGATTTGTAAAATCAATTCCAAATGAAGCACCAATTGGAGCCCATTTATAATTTGCCTCAGCTGAATATCTGGGATCTTCGGAAAGTCCCTTGTCAAGAACAAAAGTAGAATTAAGAGCTGTTGTCACTCCAATATGAATTCTTGGCTGTGCAATCACCGAGCCTGCAACTAAAGCTAAAATTATTATTAAGTTAATTCTCATGATTTCAATGAATAGTATTTGAAAATGAAATTAATTCTTTGTTATATATTATAAAGATGAAAATTGTAAACTATTGATATTGTACCGGTTAAGATGTTTTATTACATAAGTAAATAATGATACTTAATTGAACACTGTTATTTGCTTGTTGAAAATCAGTAAAAATGACTTAGTATTAAATAAAATTATTTTAGTGCTTATCATCCAATCGTATAATTTGCTTTATTCAATTGATATATTGCATTTTTTTTAATAAATCATCTTGAAGATAAATACAGAATGAAGAGTGATTTTCGAAATGAAATCATTGCATTTATAAAGGCAAATTATACTGATAATATTAATATAAATTTCAAAGATGAAATTATTGCTAAGATTTATATTATAGAGATTAGTTGTCAGATAATTTTTCACTCGTTGGACGAAATTATTATAAATGATTTACATACAATCGAGAATAAACTGGCAGAAAGGAATATACATATTTGGGAGGATCAATGGTTGTTTCAGAATCGTAAAGTACGATCAAGACTATTATCAATATTAGGTAAAACTAAAAAAATTCATGCTCGAAAAACCAAAGTTATTGCGATTGACAATAAACAATTGTTAGATTTTTTAAAAAGAAGCCATTTGTTAGTCCCTATAAAGGCCAAGTATAAATATGGGTTGATGTATAATAGTAGTCTTGTCGCAATAATGTCATTTAGCAAATCAAGAATTATCAACAGAGATGGCACTGATTATAATTCTTTTGAGATGTTAAGGTTTTGTAGTGAGCTCAATGTGACAGTGGTGGGAGGGTTTAGTAAGCTGTTGAGCCATTTCATTAAGGTAAACAAACCAGATGATATAATGACATATGTTGATGTAGATTGGTCAAATGGCGTGACATACAAGGAAATGGGATTTGAGCTTTTAGAAATAATGCCTTCTATGGAGTTTTTGATAAATAGTGAATCAGGCATTAGGGAATACCCACATTTGTTATTTGAGCGATTCAGTATTTCTATGGATAATTTACCATATGTGGATAAAATAAATTATTTAAAAGACAAAGGCTTTAAATCGGTTAAAAATTCAGGTAACTATAAATTTTTACTCAAATTAAAGCCAGTTGGTAAACTTTAGTATTATTTATATAATTAAAAATACATATTTAGTGAGATCTGTTTTAGACATATTATTTTAGATAGATAATTGAATTTTTCAGGATAATAATTCAAAATGATAATTAATGGAAGATGAAAAGGTACGCCGACTTGCAGCAGTTATGTTTACCGATATTGTTGGCTATACTGCTTTGATGCAAGGAGATGAAGAAGTTGCAATAAGCACCAGAGAAAAGCACAGGCGGGTGTTCCAGCAGCAACATGAATTACATCATGGAGAAATAATACAGTATTACGGAGATGGGGCATTAAGTGTTTTTAAAAGTGTGATAGAGGCAGCAAAATGTGCAATTGAAATTCAACGACTTTTGCAGGATGGAGATCCTGTGCCTATAAGAATGGGCCTGCATATGGGGGATATCGTCTTTAGTAAATCAGAAGTTTATGGTGATGGAGTAAATTTTGCATCCCGGATAGAAAGTATGAGTGTGGCAGGCGCCATTCTTTTATCAGGGAAAATAAATGATGAACTTAAAAATCATAATGCTGTTTCTACTACATCTTTAGGACACTTTGAACTGAAAAATATAGCCAATCCCGTTGAAATATTTGCGATTACAAATGAAGGAATCATTGTTCCCAATCGTCAGGAATTAAAAGGGAAACAAAAAAATTTACATAAAACTATTGCTGTGCTTCCTTTTGTAAATAATAGTACAAGTAAGGATAACGAGTATTTTAGTGATGGCATCACCGAAGAAATCATCAATGCATTATCCAAGATTAAAAGTTTAAAAGTAACATCCCGGACGTCTTCTTTTTTCTTTAAAAATAAAAATATTCCGATCAAACAAATTGGCGAGGAACTAAATGTCTCCACTATAATAGAAGGTAGTGTTCGGCTGTCTGGAGATATGCTTAGAATTACCGCGCAGTTAATTCAGGCTGAAGAAGATTTTCATTTTTGGTCAGAAACCTGGGACAGAAAGCTGGAGAATATCTTTGAAATTCAAGATGAGATAAGCCTGTTAATAGCTGATAAATTACGAGAGCAATTCGGACACTTTGAAATTCAGAAACATCTGGTAGAGAAGCAAACTGACAGTATTGCTGCGTACGAATATTCCCTGAAGGCGAAATTCCATTTCAATAAGTGGAATCCTGAGGATATGAGAGTTGCCATTTCTCTCTATGAAAAAGCTCTTGAAATTGATCCGGGTCATACAAGATCACTTGTAGGACTTGCCGATGCATATGGTTTTATGGCCATGACAGGATTTATGTCATTTGAGGAGGCTTGGGGTAAATCAACACAACTGATCAACAAAGCACTTTCCATCGACGACCAATTACCCGGAGCTTATTATCAAAAGGCTAACCTTTCCTTTTTTACAGCTTGCGATTTTAGAGCATCATTTAAACACGCTACCAAGGCTATAGAGATCAATCCAAATTATGTTGAAGCTCAACAGTTCATGTCTTTTTTGCACATTCTATCAGGCGAAAAGGAAAAATCCCGGCAACACCTCGATATTGCACTAAGTATAGATCCATTATCCCAGGAGACATTGTTTTTTAGCGGGTATCTGGACTACATGTTAGAAAACTATTCCAGATCTCTCGAACAATTGGACATGTGTTTGGAGGTGAACCCGAAAAATATACCCGCTCTTTCGGTCAAATCCATCTGCTTGCTAAAGATAGGTCTTCTGGATAAGGCCATACGGTTTTTTGATGAAATACCCTCTGATGTCGTGATTCTGGGAGAGAAAACGGGTGTATTAGCTCTAGCATACGCTTTTAGGAAGGATAATTTAAATACTGCGAAATACATGACCCAATTATTGGAACAGGCAAAGGGGCCAGATGGTTTCACAGCCAATTCCTATTTATTCCTGTTGTATGCGGTCATGGGTGAAAAGGACAAGGCTTTTGAATGGATAAACGAGGCAATAAAAAATAATTCTTCTTTGCTGTTATTGCGGTTTGCTGATCCTCTTGTTAACACATTAAAGAGTGATTCGAGGTATGCGGAATTTCAAAAGATCTTATTTCGAAAAGATTTATCTGGTCAAAATCTTAAGAAGAAAGAATTGCTTGACAAGAATACCATAAATACTTATACAACGCTTTTGCTGGATCACATCAATGATGATAGACCATATTTAGATGCAACATTATCCTTACGATCTTTGGCAGATCAAATCGATATTCACCCGAATCAGCTCTCCTGGTTACTCAACGAAAGCCTTGGAAAAAATTTCAGCGAATTTATCAATCATTACAGGGTGGATGCCTTTAAGCAATTGGCAAAAGATCCAAAAAATGCTCATATTACACTTCTCGGCTTAGCTTATGAAAGCGGGTTTAATTCTAAAACTGTTTTTAATACCTACTTCAAAAAAGAAACAGGTCTTACACCCAATCAATATCTTAAGCAGTAGTATTTTAAAGGACTTATATCGATTTTATTAAATTGATTTTGATTATATATTAATTCGAAAATTAAATGGGGATATCTTTTCATAGATTGATTAATTAATTGAATTGGGTTTTATATTAATCTGCTAATAATACTCTCAAAAGAAAATTTGAAAAGAAAATATTTGAAGCAAAATTATTTCTATTTTAAAATTAATGTAATATAGTTTTACTGATTTTATTACTATAATTAACTATATCAATTAAATTCAATACTTGAAATATTTATAAATGAAACCGGCATATCCGGAGCAATTAAAGGACCTACCTACCACAGGCTGGCACAAAAAAGAATGATTAATGCATTGCTTCATAGTCAATTTGAAAAAATGTAAACAGATGAAA
>CAYREN010000029.1:0-2457 GCA_964423255.1 uncultured Roseivirgaceae bacterium
TTGAATTTGCCGATCCTTGGGCTAATAAGGTAAATGGCATTAATACCATAAAAATTAGCATTAGTTTTTTTTGAAGTGTTTTCATAAGTGTTTCATTTAGTGTAAAGGTATTTCTTAAATCTATTTTCTGTAATTCAATCCTCGCTCGCAGGCTGGAGTTTTCCGTTATTTATATTATGGTTTCAATTAAAATGATATAAAACTTTTATAATTAATATGCAGTAGTAAACCCATTCAGTACCAAGAATATTTGGGTTTTATACTGCATTATAACCAATTTTGGTAATTTTAAGTTATAGTGAATTTAAGATTTCTTTCATCTTTCGTACTTTCTTTACATCTGCTATCAATCGAGTAAATTCAGGAATCTGTGGTAAGCCTCCCATAAATATTCCATCTTTTTTATACTTCATCCTACTCTCTGAAATACTTCTTGCAGTAATATGACATTCCACCACACCGGTATTTCCAGCAATTTCTGCGATATTATTTTTATCAATACCAGCACCTGGCATTATTATAATTCTACCATCAGCATATCTGACCATTTTTTTTATCAGTTCAATGCCATCAGGTGCTAAATTTTGTTGGCCTGCAGTGAGAATTCTGTGCGCTCCAGTACTGATAATTGCACCCAACGCCTTAAATGGGTCAGCGGTTACGTCAAATGCTCTATGAAACGTGACAGACAAGGGGTTTGCTAACTTCACCAATTCTTTGGTCCTTTCAATGTCAACCTCTCCATTTGGCAAGAGCAGGCCAATCACCACTCCATCAATACCTGTATCTTTCATATCAAGAATATTGGCTTTCATTACCTCAAATTCATTTGTTGAATAAAGGAAATCACCTCCTCTAGGCCTGATGATTACATTCAGATTTATATGAAGCTTTTCACGCATCACTTTGACCATTCCGATACTTGGTGTGGTTCCTCCCTCATATAAGTTATCACAAAGCTCAACACGGTCTGCTCCACCAATCTGTGCATTTAAACCTGATTCAAGTGAATCTATACATACTTCGATTATATTATTCATAGTATATTTTAATGATTTGTTCCTGGTTAATTATAATATCGAATATTACTGTCAAGATTGTTAATTTTCAATTTTGATTGAGTTGCAAACCAATATTCAATATTTTTTAGCGAAACTATCACGGCCATAAAAAAGTAGTTACTTATCAAACATTCCGATTTTCAGTTCATCATGGTGTTCTTGCAAATTCACTCCTGAAATATGTTGAGTGAGCTAAGTCCTCTCATTTAGAATATGACCATTTTATCCTTGCGGCTAACACACTACCGTCGGCACCCTGATCTAAATTTTCAGGAGGGTACATATTCTCACCCACTGTTACCCAAGTTTCATTTTTATCAACATTAGATACGCCGAAGTTGCCCAACATGGAGCCACGTTCAGGGATCATTATTTTTTCAGTGTTTTTCAATAGATGCAACTTTTCCGGATCGACACGTGCCATAAAAAGAGGAGCACGATTTCTTGGAATATGATCATTATCTGCCCCACGTCTTGTATATACCAGATACAAGTTATCGCCACTTACCGCCCAGTGTTGTTGCGTATTGTAACTGCCCAATTCCGAACCATCTTCAAAAGTCCAGGGCTTGATGGGTTGCCAGCTCAAAGCATCATCGCTAACGCTTACATAGGCTTTTATATCATTCCTAAGTGTAAGAAAATATCGATCATCAAAAAAAGTAAGGGAAGGTTCATAGATACCTCGTGGCACTTTCCACGACAACTCATCCCCATGTTTTATATATGTCAATTTTTCACCATCAAAACGACATTGAAGAACAGTAGATGCATAACAATTCGTAGTATCGTTTATTGCCTTGAAATAGGTGGGGATTAAAAGTCTTTCATCATCGGTGGCCAACCACTGCCCACAGCCGGAACCGGAATTGTAAAATTTAAATTTGTCGGGCATTTCAAGTTCCTTCCAAGAAGACCAATGATCAGTTTCGGGATCATAAACAGCATATGCCGTTGAGCGAGGTCGGTTTTTTACCAATTGCCCACCTTTTTTATAATAAACCGTGTGACCCAACGCCAACACCTTGCCGGTAGGAGCGTGCCAACCAGGTGTGATATCACATATTCCAGCGATGACACTGTCTTTTCCGTACCTCCAACCCAGTGCAGATTGCTCTGTAGGTTCTGTCCAGGTATTGCCCATATCAACACTACTCATGGTAAAAAGGCCAGAGTAAAAATCTGATTTTGACACAAACCACTTTTGCATAGTCAGTATTAGTTTTGGTTTGCCTCCTATACCCATTCCGGGTATTGAAGCGACCCGGGCCTGACTCCAGTTGAACTCACCGTCCCAGTCCTGCTTTACTACTTCAACATTAACAGTGTAGTCTACTGATTTGCTTTTATCAGGTTGCTTTTTTTTATTTGGTTCACAAGCTATAATTCCTGTCAC
>CAYREN010000029.1:2557-7743 GCA_964423255.1 uncultured Roseivirgaceae bacterium
TTTTAAAATCGATCCAACTTAGCGAACTTTTCGAACTAAACGGTGGACTGTTTCCGCAACACGTTCTTCTACATCAGCTGCCCATCGATTAGCAGGGAGTCCATATTCATATAGAAATGCTCCACCTTCGTAGCCTCCTTCATTGTACACACGAAGAGATGGAATATAGGCTACCAACACATTAGCATAACCCAATACCCATGTATTCGGACCATACTCCTTCTTGAAACGTAGAGAGTAATCCACAACGGCTTCTCCCCCAAGACTAATCCAGTGCATAAAACCGCCGAGTTTCCAAACCTGAACAGGATAAGGGTATGAAGTAGGAAACTTCTCACCTGCATTTAGCTTGATAAGCATCCGATTTGCCCAACTAGCACGAATTTGTGCACGGGCAGATCTATCTTCCTTATACTCATCCAGTGCTTTTTCAAGTTCCTCTCGTGTTATGGAATCCTGATAATCCAAATCAACAAATTTAAAAGCTGTGCGTAATTCAGATGGAACTGGTTTTAATTGACGTTGCAAAACATTTTCAACAGCTTCAGAAAGTCTGCTGCCATAATTTTCGCAAAGTGAAACCTCCCTACGTGGCAATGGATTTTGGTCTGCTCCACAGCCAGTGAAAAATAAAGCCATTGCCTCAGGGTGATTCTTTTCTAATTCAATCTGTGCATAACCAGGATAGTCTCCACACCACTTATTAAAGCTAAGAGTTGTCGGATGGCAGGCATACCCAAATAAAACAGCTATAAGCTGATCCCCTGCTTTGTGTATTGCCATTACTGGTACACTGTGATCTACAGGACCTATCAAAGGTGTCCCTGTCTCCAACAAATCCGGCACCTCTGATTCTGTATTATTTCGACGATTAACAGCAAAAGTAGCTGTTCCTTCTCCAATCGATAATCTGGCTGGAGATAAATCTTTAAATGATTGACCTACTATTTCAATAATTAAATCCTCCAATTTAGCTGAGTATTCGTCTACAAGCTTGACTTGAGAGCTATCTTTAGGATAGTAATCGACCAGATCTTCACTAAGCCTCGGTGCAGAGTGACTGTGACTGAAAGTTAAAAGTATCTCTGATCTCTTGAGATGGAATCGTTTCATTAGTTTTCTGGATATACTTTCATACATATACCTTGGAATTCCCATTAGATCACTTGTAACTACCACACTCTGTCGTCCTTTTCTGTCTTCCAACGCAAGGGCCTTTACCCAAATATCATGTATAATCCCTTCCGGCTCACGTTTATAACCATATCCTGCCAACCACACTTGCTTTTCCGGTGTAATAACCACCTTGGCAGTTCCTGCCTTCCAGATCAAATCCTGACTCACGCACTTGGTTGATAAATCAAGAAAAAAAATAAAAAAAATAAAAATCCCTTTTAAAAAGTATGTTGTCATTTTCATATTATTTCCTATTATAAAAAACTACGCTAGCTATATTAATTATTTTAATAAATGAATACTTTTTTTATTCATCCTCAAACCAATTATTAGGAATTTCTAACGACCAGACTTCATTGCTTAAATGAGGTCTTACGAGACCACCGGCAACCCAGATCTTATCCTGAAATACGAATGTTGAATGTTCATGACGAGCTTTCCAAATCACATTTGATTTTAGCTCTGTCCATTTCGAGCCATCCTCAGAATACCAGACGTCACCAAAATTGTCGTGACTTTTCGACCAGCCACCAAGAACAAAAATTCTGTTATGATAAACTACCGAAGAAAACCAAAGACGAGGAGCCCAAGCAGCCGATGATGTCACTTTCAACCAATTAATGCCGTCATCAGAAGACCAAACATCATTGAAGGCGGTGTGATTTGGAACATAGTTCCCTCCCCCAAAAACCCAAATTTTATCATTAAAAACTACTACCTGATGATATGCACGGGGAGACCAACCTGCACTATCAGTGGCTTGAATCCACTCTTTACCATCTGAGGAGTACCACACATCGTTTTTAAGACTCTTTTCGTCTCCAAAATAGTAATCTTCTATACCTCCCAATATCCATAGCTTACCCTTAAATACAACTATACCCGCAGCGACACGTGGAGACCATCCTGCGTTGCTAGTTACCTGTTCCCACATCACTCCATCATCAGAACACCAAACGTGATTACTCGATGAGTGATTTGGGAGACGCCCATTGTACCAACCACCCATAAGCCACATTTTATCTTTGAACACAACGGACATTGACAGATCACTGTGTTTCCAGGCGGCTTCCTTTTGAACGAGCTTCCATTCCTTGCCATCACCTGTACTCCAAACGTCACGAGGACAAGGTTTGTATGAATTAAACCACCCTCCCAAAATCCATAAACGGTTTTTAAAAACGAGTTCGCCTTGAGAATCACGGGGCTGCCACCCAGCCTGATCAGTAACTTTGACCCAATTCAAATTCCCCTGAGCATTTATGGCATTACCTGTAATGATAGTTAAAAGCCCAAATATTATTATTCTCCTATAATTATAGAGGGTTATGATTTTATTTATATGACAATAAGATTCATTGATCATAATTTTTCCAACTTATGTTGCCAATATTATATTTTTCTCCATAAAGCATATTCAATTAATCAAGTTCCCAAAAGGATAGGTGAGATTGATAATATTTCAAATTAACTATGATCGACAGGTTGCATCCTGCATGATCGACAGGTTGCATCCTGCATGATCGGTTTGCGAACGATCAAATCATATAAAAATCCCAGTGGCTCTAATGAGCCCTCAAGTACAAAACATGACAATGTTCGCAGTAATTATGATAGGGTTCTAAATATTTATCTTCCAAAAATCCTTCTTTTGGGTAATCAATTGTGCACAGTAATTATTAGTAATTTGGATTGGGAGTTTATAGTCAGATTCCTCACTAAGCCTGTTTCTCGAATTATCAGATTCCATAATTTAGTGTAATATAAAAAATATCTATTGTCTGTGGTTTTTTGAATAATTAATTGCTATGTCATTTTCAGAGGGTTTGGATTTTAGCCATTTTTTTGACTTGAAAATCCATTAATCAATTGCTGACAATAATTGCCTACACTAACTACGTCTGCACCTACAGCAATAAATCGATATCCCATATTTACTAATTCATCCAAATTATCCAACCTACCTGTGGTCCCTGCAAATTTGCCATGTCTTAAAGCTGCATCAGCGACTTTTTTACGTGCTTCAATTAGCTTTGGGTGATTCCATTCTCCAGGTGCTCCAATTCCCTGGCTGAAATCTGCAGGACCAAAAAAGAGAATATCTATACCTTCTAAAGATGCTATGGCATCCAGGTCTTCAAGTGGTTCAGGGTCTTCAATTTGCAACATTACAAATCTCTCCTTATTAGCCTGAGGGAGATAGTCATTATAGCCAATCCTTGTATATCCACCGTCAGCATTTCCTCCATCAAGCGGCCTTCTACCAATAGGATGGAATCGTGTCATATTTACTACTTTGCGCGCATCATCAACATTCATAATATGAGGTACCATAATACCTGCTGCATCTAACTCAAGAGGTTTGATATAATCGCTATAACTACCTCTGGGCACACGCACCATTACATCTGTATCATGACTTTTGGCCGACCAAACATGAGACTGAATATTTGAATAATCCTGTGCCAAATGCTCATTGTCAATCCACACACAATCAAAACCCGCCAGTGCGGCAATCTCTGTCGCTTGAGCATCAAAATGGACATTAAAGCAGCTAACAACTTCTCCGGCTCTTAATTTTTTTAATACCCTGCTTGGTCTCATTTTCATAACTTAAATTATTTATTGGTTAGCCTTATCAAAAAATATATCTGCTTTTAATAATTATTATTTGTCAATGCGACAAAATGTATACTTACTAATAGAAGATATCAAATATAATTTTGTTGCTCTATTTTGAGTCAATTTGTAAAATAGTTCCGGAGATATGCCGAGTGCCATTTGCCTTATTGAAATAATAGACTACCATCACGCGATCATCATCCAATTGTACAGGCCATGTATAACCCAGGTCGCCATTTCCACCATCTTCTCTCAATACAATCTCTTCTGCTGATGCAAAATCTGTGCACTCTGCATTGAGAATTCTTGCCCGTATCCCATAAGGCTCATGCCGATATCCATAAGTAATTAATACCCTACTGTCAGGCAATTGTAATGCATTCATTGGATGACCTTGAAAACCCATAGATTTCCAATGAAAAGTTTTTCCTCCATCCTTTGACCGCGAAATAACTGCCTGATCGTCGAAATTGGCAGTTCTTAGAAAACCAACAATATCTCCATTTGGCGTTTCGATTACTGAAGCCTCATTAAATACCACTTTATCATCTTTTGCAACAATAGAAACATAATCCCAATTAATTCCTTTATCTTTTGAAACAATCAGATGATTGGAGGTTTTCCCTGAACCATCATTAGCTGCAACAATCCATAGTATTCTGCCATCTTTTGCCTCATAAAGTGCTCCCCTATTATAGGCCGGTAAAGGGATACCCAACGCATTATATTTCTTTTCTGGATCAATATGTAACGGATAAATAACATCCTGCCAGGTATTGCCGGCATCTATTGAACGAACCAGATATCCGCCAAGGCTTATAAAACCCCCAGCCTCAGAAAAAGGCTTTTTTAAATTTAGCAACCCTTCAGGACGAACTATTGCCCAACCGTAACTTGTACAAAGCAAGGTTCCGTCTCGCAATTGCAACAAACAGGGATCTTGCGAACCACCAAAAGGATGGGCATAGATTAGCTTTGGTTTTTTCGTCCATGTTTCTCCATTATCAAGAGATTTCACCATTACAAGATAACTATTTGGATCAACATGGTTTGTGCCTTTTTCACCAAAAATTTTTCGGTCTGGTGCACGTCGAAAAGCAACTATAATTTCTCCGTTTGGCAGCTTAACTACGGAAGGAAATGTTGAAAAAAATGTTGTGTCCTTGTAGATTAATACATCCTTTAATATCCGAACCCCTTCCGTATTGCCCTCATTCTTTTGTTCAATACTCTCTTCATCTAATAAACTATAATTTCTTCCATTGGTTTGTGAAATGGAGAAAATTGGATTTTCGCCCATGCTGATATTGCAAAAACAACCTATTGCGATAAGGGTTAATATTACTGTATTTCTTACCATTTCTTTAAAATTATAAATAGTTAAAATT
>CAYREN010000029.1:7843-22381 GCA_964423255.1 uncultured Roseivirgaceae bacterium
TTACAAAAATATTGATCTCCCCTATTTAATTATTTCATTCGGGAGAGTCAGCAAGATTCTTTATTAAACCATTTAACCCACTCGTTAAATGGTCACTCATTAAGCTAAACACTTCATTACTTTTTTTCTTTTCAATTGCCAGATATATCCTATTGTGAAAATCAAGTGTAAATTCATTTTCATTTAGGTCTAAAAAAGTATCCAGGTGATAAGACTGCATAAAATGAAATATTGGTTCCAGGATTATTGAAAACATAGGATTGCCACTCGAAAGAGATATTGTTTTGTGAAATTCTACATCATGGTAATTAAATAACCTTTTATCATTTACAAATTTTTTCATTTTATGAAAGCAGTACTTCAATTTTATTAGATTTTCCTCAGTTCTTAATTTAGCCGCAATGGAGGCGATTTGAGGTTCAATCATTATTCTTGTCTCGAGTGCACATTTAAGTCCTTTGTTACCACACTTAAAATTTACAAAAGATGAAAAAGGGTCAAAAAGTAATTCCATAGATGGGTTAATTACAACTGCCCCTTTCCCTTTGTGGATTTCTATAATACTTTTTGCAGATAGTAGTAGTAAAGATTCTCGAATCACACCTCTGCTAACATTAAATATTTCTACTAATTTACTTTCGCTAGGCAATAATGAACCTACTGGAAACACACCTTTTTTGATTGAATCTAAAAGCTGATCTTCGATTTGGCTACTTAAATTTTTAGGGCGGGTAACTGAATTAAAACTATTTTCTATCTCTAAATCCATTGGCAAGGTCATCTTGTTCACTTGTTAGACATGTGAACAGGCAATTTAAATTATTCATTTTTAAATATCAAGAAATAAAATAGATTTAACCAAAAGTCAGATGTATCGACTTTATTAAAAAGTATTGGGTATTATAATCTTATATTTGGTATTTTTCAATGAACTAAGAAGTGGAAAATATGAATAGAATCAGCAAATAATAATATATAAGGAACCTTGAAGATAGATTTATAAAAACTATAATCATTAATGTTTCTAGTCATTTACCCGAATAGAAAGAAAAATAAAAACAATGGATAAAAAATTAAATGTTGGTATAGTTGGTTGTGGCACCATTGCACGGGTACATGCTCAAGCTTTAAAAAAGTCTAACAAAACAACGCTGAATTCCGTATTTAGTCGAACAAAACAAAATGCCCAAGCAATGGGTGAGGAATTTAATGTAATATGGCATACAGACTGGAATAAGTTTATTACAGATACTAATCTTGACGCAGTATCCATTTGTACTCCAAGTGGCAATCACCTGGATTATGGAGAATTATCTGCTACATCAGGTAAACATGTAATTGTTGAAAAACCTATTGAAATAAATATAGAGAGGGCAAAAAAATTAATAAAGGTTTGTAAAGATAACAAGGTAGCATTAGCTGTTATTTATCAAAGCAGGTTTATCCCGGAAATAAAATCGCTTAATGAAAAACTTAAAAATGATGGAATTGGCAAGCTTTTCATGGGTGATGCTTATATCAAATGGTTTCGGGATCAAAGCTACTATGATGGCGGAGAGTGGCGTGGTACAATTGCCCTTGATGGAGGAGGAGCATTGATCAATCAGGCTATTCATACGATTGATTTATTGCAATGGTTTATGGGAGACGTTGAGAGTATTTATGGGCAAATTGATACTTTAACTCACAAAAGGTTAGAGGGGGAAGATAATGCAGTAGCTGTTGTCAGGTACAAATCTGGTGCTATGGGAATAATTCAAGGCTCTACATCCATTCAACCTGCACAGGCCAGACGAATAGAAATTCATGGCAATAATGGCACTGCAATTCTCAATGGAGATAAGGTAAGTATAATTAAAGAAGATAACCTTGATACTAGCATGAACGAAAACAAGGGTAATTCATCCGGAGCATCCAGCCCGCTTGCAGGTTTTTCGATTGAACCACACAAACATCAATTTGATGAGATTTCAGATGCAATTAGCAAAGGAATTGAACCACCGGTATCTGGAAAGGAAAGTTTGAAATCGCTGGCAATTGTCATGGCAATTTACGAGACTTCAAAATCAAAACATCTTATAAGGATGGACGAATTTTTAATATAAAAAAGTGTAATAAAATGGATGGGATTATTCTTCTATCTTAGGCGCAACTTTGGATCTTTCAACCAGATTTGGTAAAAACATTTCAAATACAGTCCCGTCACCAAATTTGGATTTAACTTTAATTTTACCATTTAGTTTTCCTACAGTTTCTTTAACGATATATAAACCTAGGCCTGACCCACTAAAGGCCTGAGTAGCCCTAAAAAACATCTCAAAAATTTTCGGTAAATAGTTCTCTGATATCCCAATACCATTATCAGAAACTCTAATGACAATTCCTTCATTTTCTGGGTATACTTCAACTTTTACAAAAGAATCTTCTAAATGAGCATTAATATACTTTAGACTATTTGAAATAAGATTATTCAAAACAGTACTAAGTCTTTGTCTGTCTGTATAAAATGATATCTCCTTATCTACAATACAGATTCGTTTAACTTTTTCTGCAGCCTGAGTGTAATGTTGGTTTTCAAATAACTCATCTAACAACTCATCAAAATTTATTTTGCTAACTGTTATTCCAAGTCTTGAGTTTCTTGATAAATTGATTATTTCTTTAATAAATAAATCAAGTTTTTGAATACTTTTTTCTTGTAAACTTATGTATTCTGTCAGTTTACTTTTATCAGTTTCAATTTTCATTAAACTGATCAAGCCGAGTATAGAAGTAAGAGGGGCACGCAAATCATGAGACACACGATAAACAAAGCTATCAAGCTCACTATTTACCTTTTGCAGGTCTCTATTTTTTTCGATCAATTTAAGTTGACTTTCTTTTAATGCTGTGATATCTTCAATGTAAACTGAAACACCTTTAATTTTTCCAATTTCCTTTATTGGGAAAATTTTAATCTCCCAAACCCGCTCTTGACCATCAAAATTATCCTGATCGAGGTAAATTCCAGGCTTACCATTTAAGGCTGATTCAAATCTGTCCTTCCAAATATTTCTTTCTTTCTCCTCTCCCAATAGCATCAAAACATTTTGATCAATTTTGGGTGTAATATGATATCTTCTTTTAATCTCAGTTGAAAAAGCCTCATTGAAATCAATCAATTCAAAACGGGTATTTAAAAACCAGGTTACACGATCAGAATTATCAAGTATAGACCTAAGGTTAGATTCTTTATCTATATAATCAACAATTCTATCAGCAACTTTCAACTCAAGATTCTGATTTAATTCTTTAAAATCTTCAATTATATCTCCGACATCTTGTTTTAGTAAAGATAAGGCATTTATCAATTCAAAATGGGGATCATTTTCGCTTATTTGATTGGCTATATTTATAAATTTCCCGCCCTGAGATAGCTGGTCAATTGCTTCTAGTACACTATGAGTACTTTTTTCCTGACTTGATTTGTAGCTCTCAATTATATCTATAAGTTCATCCTTTGTTTTATTTAATAGAGAGGTGTTATCCAAACCTGTTTTATTAGATGGATAATCAATATCCCTTTTTGAAGGTGGGCTCAATATTATTTTATTAAGAGCATCATCAATTGAACCTGCAAAATAAAGATTATCCGAATTTCCCTGATAAATAAATTTATAAATACGAATAAGGGATTTGAATTTTGGTTTTATAACTAAATACCTGGATTTCCAAAACTTTGATAGTTGTCTATTACACTGAAAAATTGCCTTTCTAACCCTATATCCAGGATTATTTATATTCCTGATATCATAAACTAAATCAATATCATTAAGTTTCTTCTGTACTAATGATTTTTTAAGAAGGTCTCTGGCATTATTAATATCGTTGAAATTTGGATCCCCGTCAGTTGATATTATTAGAATTTTATCATTAAGCAGTGCATATTGGCAATGATACAATGATTGATCAGATTGATATTCTGGAAGCCATTCGACTTTCAACTCAATACCACCATGTTTAATTACAGAAGGGTCTTCATTTGAAAAAAAAAGATTTTCAACGGTCGCTATATGTTTCAGATCTGAGTACAAAAAACTGTATTTTTTTTTATATAAATATAGCCCTCATGGCTTATTAAAATATTATAAATGCAATTGCTTTCTTTCCATGTATCATTATGATGGAAAATGATATAAAAAAAAGCCGTACTGACGTACGGCTTTTTTTTATATCAGTATATCTCGATATAATATTATTTCATGTTGAAAGTATAATCACCACCTAAAGCTGCAATTCTTCCACCAATATCAGTACCATCAGGAACTGTAAACCTTGCGGTAAAACCACTTTCTGAAGCTGGACTAATAGTCATTACAACATCATCTGCCCTAGTTACTGTCTTGCCATCATCGGCTACAGTGTAAATACCTGTAGGCCAAACTGCTTCCGCTCCGGTAGGATGACCAGAAGTTGTCATGTTTGAAGAAGTAAATTTCACCTTAAAACTATCCCAATCAGTTGCGTCTGTTGCAGTTCCATCCGGCACAACAACTGAAGCGACTGTCCATTCTGTCTTTCCAGTTAGTATTTCAATTAAAATTTCCTTTGCAGTTTTTTCATCAGTTTCATCACAATTTTGAAATAATAACAATGATGCTATTGCAAAAATGCTTAACGCAGTTAATCTAACTCTTTTCATAAAATTCGTATTTGATTTCTAATTTGTAAAAAATTGATATATAAAATTATGTCTAAATGTCGTTAAAAAAAAAATAATTTTGATAATTAGAAAAAACCGTTTGCCTTTTTAAGTAACATTTATGGCATTTACATACCATTTATAACTGTTTATTGCCTCAATCACATAAAAGTAAACATGATGTATAAACAAATTAATCCTCTTGTTTTGTAGTAGTGAATGAATTTAACAAATAAAATGCTCCATCTATCACAATGTTATCAGAAAGTGTTAAATCTCCAATACTTGTTATTTCTATTAAACCATCAGATTCGGCATTTGTAATTATTGGATACTTAGTGAATGTTGTGCCTTCACTTGTGCTTTCTTCTTTTTTAAACACATATTCATTGACACCATCCATGACTACAGCAGTTATTGGCAATGTAAGTGCTGGAGCGTCATCAATTACAATAGAAGCGTTTGCATACATACCTACAGTAAATTGGCCACCCTCCTCATCAATGTGGACATGTACATTAATGGATCGTTTGTCTTCAGATAGGTCTTTGCCTACTAAGAATACTTCTCCTTCAAATATTTTATTCTTTAAATTTGGAATTTTGAACCAAACTTTTTGACCCTCTTTCACCTTGATCATATCTTTTTCATAAACATTCAGCTCCAGGTGTAAATGTTCTGGATTTACAATTTCAAACATTTCTTCAGAGGGATCTACATGCTTTCCAATCACAGTATTCATTTTTATTACACTCCCAGAAATTGGCGCTTTAATTAAAATTGAGGAATTTATCTCCCCATTTTTGAGCAATTTAAAATCGGCCTTCAATAATTTTAATTTTGACTTCAAACCCATTAAGTTTGAAGTAGCTGTTTTATAGTTTACTTCTGCCAACAAATAACTCTTTTTTGAAGCTCCACCTCCATCAAGTAATATATGCTGACGCTCGTACTCTTCTTTCAAAAAGCTAATTCTTGCACTTAACTCTACGAATTGCTGCTGCAAGTCAATAAATTCCATGCTCTCCAATTCTGCCATTATCTGCCCTTTTTTTACATTGCTCCCTACAAGAAAATTAATTTTTTTTACGTACCCTGTAATCATTGGGCTGATCACAGCTTTATTTTGTGGTGGAACGTCTAAATATCCATTGGCTTTAATGACGTTATTTAAATTGCGCTTTTCAATATGGCCATACTTTATCTTTAATGCAGATATTTGTTCAGAAGATAAAATAACCAAATTGTTGTCTGAGGAAGTCACTTCTACTTTCTCCAAATTTTTTTCTTTGTTGTTATCTGAGCATGCCAATAAAAACAAAGAAATAATTAGTATATATGTTAATCTGTTTATCATCACTTTATCATTTAATAATATAATTTATTTTTAGTGTGGCCTGGTTATATTCATTAAGATTATCGAGATAATTCAATTTCATAGATATTGCTTGCCCGATGCTTCGAATATATTCCAGATATTCTATCTCACCATTTTTGTATAATAAATCGGCATTACTCATAATTAAATCTGCATTTTTAAGTGATATTCTTTCATAAGAATCAATTTTATCCAATAAAATATTACGTAAGTTATTTAACACTTTTAGATCGCTAATCATGCTAAAACGCTGTTGCTTAAATGAATTGCTATATATCTCATGTTGAATTTTGGCCGATTGGATATGTCCACTATTGGGTCGAAACCAGAGAGGAAAACTTAAACTCAATTGCCATCCATTATACCCTTTGATATTATCAATTGACTGATTGAAATAACCAAGACCAAGCCTTGGAGAAATGCTGGATTTTTGAACCTTTATGTTTTGTTCAGATACAAGCAACCCTTGGTTTAAATAAACCATCATAGCAGAATGCTCATAATATTCAAACAAACTATCAAGACTAAAATCAAGTTCAATTTTTGATAATGAATCCAATTCAACCTCATAAACAAATTCTGTTTGTAAAGATTTTGCTAAATTTTGGCGTGCTGCTATTCTATCTGCTTCAGCCTGTTGAAGCAACAATCTTAAGTCTTCAAACTTAGCATCCATCATCACTTTAGATAGCAAATTGGTCTCTCCAGATTCGTATTTAAGCTTGGCAATTTTTGCCGCAGCTCTATATTGAACAAAATCTTTCTGAATAAGTCGATATCTATGTTTTCTCCAGACCAAATTAAAGTAGGCGAGACTGGTCTCTAATTCTATTTTTCTACTCACCAATTGTTGCTCCGCATGACTTCTACCTACCATCAACTTCATAAAATTTGAACTGGATGCTTGATTAAAAGGCAATCCTAAATCTTGTTTTATAGAAAAGTTATAATCGATCAATTCTGAATTAAGCTGACCATTGGTATATGCAAATTGAGTAGGACCAAGGACCCAAGCAGTTTTAACTAAGGCTTTCTGGCGCTCAATATTAAGTGAGGCATTTTTATATCCCAAGTTATTTGATTTAGCCAATTCAATTGCTTTTTCAAGGTTTACAGATTTATGTTGAGCACTGGATATTGTTGGCATTAATGAAAATGAAACGAGTACCAGTATCATTTTTAATCCATATTTTGAAAATCTATTTTTAAAATGACCGCTATAAACAACAAAATAGATCACCGGTAACACAATGAGTGTAAGTAAAGTTGCGGTAATTAGACCTCCTATTACTACTGTAGCCAATGGACGTTGTACTTCTGCCCCAGCAGAAACTGAAAGTGCCATAGGGAAGAATCCCAATGCCGCAGCTGCGGCAGTAAGAATCACAGGTCTTAATCTGGATCTGGTACCTTCAATAATTCTTTGTTTAATATCCGAAATTCCATTTTTCCTTAATTCATTGAAATAACTAATAAGTACTATTCCATTGAGCGTAGCGATGCCAAACAACGCAATAAATCCTACTCCTGCAGAAATGCTAAATGGCATATCTCTAATCCACAATAAAAATACACCTCCAATAGCCGCAAGAGGAATAGCAGTAAAAATTATCATGGCTTGAGTAATTGATTTGAAAGCAAAATAGAGAAGTATAAAAATCAAGGCCAATGCTAATGGAACTACGACTTTGAGCCTTTCAATTGCATTTTGCATATTTTCAAATTGACCCCCATAAGTTATGTAGTATCCCTCGGGCAAATTAATATTTGATGTAATTAATTGCTGGACTTCCTCTACCAGCGATTCCATATCTCTATTGCGCACATTTATTCCTATCACAATTCGTCTTCGTGTATTGTCTCTAGAAATTTGAGCCGGTCCTCTTTTAATACTTATGTCTGCTAATTCTGATATTGGGATTGGATGTCCATTTGGTAAATCAATCATCAGCTGTTCCAAATTTTCTATTGATTGCCTACTTTCCTTATCATAACGAAGAACTAAATCAAACCTTCGTTCCTTTTCAAAAATTACGGTTGCTGTTTTGCCTGCAAAAGCTGTTTTTATTAAATCGTTAATATCTGCAACATTCAAACCATAATGTGCCATTCTTTGTCGGTCATAATTAACACTCATCTGGGGCAATCCTACAATTTGTTCAACACTAATGTCTGAAGCTCCAGGGACATTGCTTATCAATGATTTGATTGACATTGCCTTGTCAAACAAAATCTGTAGGTCTTCACCATAAATTTTGATAGCTACATCTGCGCGTATTCCACTAATCAATTCATTAAACCTCATTTCAATTGGCTGTGTAAATTCATATTCAACACCTGGAAATACCGACATTGCTTCTTTCATTTTGTCTGCCAGCTCTTCTTTAGTATTTGCACTTACCCATTCAGATTTTGGTTTTAATCTTATAATGATGTCAGACATTTCCATGGACATAGGATCTGTGGGCACTTCTGCTGCTCCAATTCTGCTTACAACTTGTGTTACTTCAGGAAAATTACTAATCAATATTTTCTCAATTTCTGTACAAAATGCTACTGTTTCAGCCAGGGATGTTCCTGGCCTTAATATAGGTTGAACTACATAATCACCTTCGTCCAGAGTAGGGATGAATTCACCTCCTAGTTTACTATATGTATATATTCCAGAGCCTAATAAGCAAATTGCTAAAAATAATGTCGTCTTATAATATCGTATGGCTAACTTTAGAGTAGGTAAATAAAGCCTTTCTAAAAATGACATTAACGAATCAGAAATATTTGTTTTAGATTGATCTTCTGGCTTTAGCAAGAGAGCTGATAATGCTGGAACGTAAGTGAAACAGAGTATAATTGATCCAATCAATGCGAAACTAAATGATAATGCCATGGGAATAAACATCTTCCCTTCAATTCCTGATAGTGAGAGGACAGGTACAAATACTATTAAAATAATTATCTGTCCAAAAAAGGCTGAGTAGATCATGCGATTAGAAGCATTTTTTGCAATTTGATCTTTCTCAATTTGAAGTTCTTTTCCGCTCAACATAGCAATTGTCTTATTTTGTTTTGTAAGCTGAAATAAAGTGAACTCTACAATAATTACTGCCCCATCTATTATGATTCCAAAATCTAAAGCCCCCATACTCATGAGATTGGCAGGAATATCAAATACATTTAAAAAACCAATAGTAAAGAGAAGAGAAAGAGGTATTACTGACGCCACAATGAATCCCGAACGTAAATCACCCAATAAAAGAACGACAACAAAAATTACTATTAGTGCACCAATACTTAGATTTTCTATTATGGTTTCGGTGGTTTTATTAATAAGCTCCGTTCTTTCTAAGATTGGATTTATTATAATTCCCTTTGGCAGTGTTTTTTGAACCTCAGCAACACGCTCTTTTACGGCTTTAATTACTTCTCCTGCATTGGCACCTTTAAGCATCATTATTTGACCCATCACTTTTTCTCCTTTACCATTGGCGGTGATGGCTCCAAATCTCGTTGCATATCCAATTTTCACTTCACCTATATCTCTAATTAAGATGGGCAAATTATCAACTAATTTGACAACAATATTTTCTATATCCATGATAGATGAAATCATTCCTTCACCACGGACAAAGTAACTTTCCTGGTATTTTTCAATGTATCCACCCCCTGCGTTTTCATTATTTCCCTGTAAGGCTTTGAAAATTTCTGATATGGAAACATTCATTGATAGAAGTTTTTCGGGCTTTACTACAACTTCATATTGCTTCAAAAATCCACCCCATGTATTTACTTCCACTACACCGGGTATACCAATCAACTGTCGTCGAACAACCCAATCTTGGATAGTTCTTAATTCCATTGTAGAATATGCTGTATCAAATCCAGGTTCTACATCTAAAACATATTGATATATCTCACCAAGACCTGTGGAAATAGGCCCCATTTTAGGTATACCGTAACTTTCCGGTATAGCCTCTTGTGCAGATTTTAGTTTGTCGGCAATTAGTTGTCTGGGTAAATAAGTACCCATGTCCTCATCAAATATGATTGTTACCACAGACAATCCAAACTTGGAAATGGATCGGATTTCCTCGACACCCGGAAGATTCCCCATTTCCAATTCTATAGGAAATGTAATAAATTGCTCGATGTCTTCAGTTCCCAGATTACGAGATGTTGTTATTACCTGTACTTGATTATTAGTAATATCTGGCACTGTACCAAGAGATATCTGATTCAGAGAAAAAATTCCCCAACCAGTCAAAGCCAATACAAAAAGCAGAATTATTAGTTTATTTTTTATGCTAAAAGCAATGATTCCTTCAATCATAACTACATTGTTTTCAAAATTTAAAATTATCAGATGTCTTAAAACATCTAAATCTTGCAGAGGATACTATAAAAAGGAATATGGAGGTGCTCTTAGACCAGAACAATAATTATAATATTGAATAGACGCATCATTAGTAGTTTTCGAAAATAGTTTATTTGCAGATAGAATATGGCTTATATGAAATCCCTTTGAGGCATAAGAAGGAGAAGAATACTGTTTTGAAATAGATGTATTCTCAAGATCGTTGCATGTTTGATATTCTTTAAGATGATTATCGCCAATATCATGTGATAAAGTAATCTTGATCAGATCTAATAATGAAAAATTTTCAGGTTCTACTATCCTGCAACTTATATGATCTTCTTCCAAATGATTATGAGGAAGTATAGAATGACCCATCAATAAGATTATGGAACAGGTTAAAAAGAAATATGTAATGGTTTTTTTCAAGGTTTAATCCGCAAAATTGAGAACAAATATAATACTTATCTAGTTGAAGTAAAGTGACTATTATCATTTTCAATTTTCTTTACAAATGTCTCCAGTTCTTCTACCATATAACAAAACATCATACTTAGGAATCGCAAGACAAAAAAAAGGTTTGGAAAAAATTTCCAAACCTGTCAATTGTTTTATTTATCAATAGAATAGAATGCTTAAGCACTCAATCTCATTTGCTTCAGGGCTTTTACCGGCCCAAAATATCTTCTTGAAATTACTTTCTTTTTCCCTTTTACTAAATTAATCTCAACAGGGGCTACATTTACATCCTTGGTTTTATCAGATGCTTTTTCAAAAAATGATTTCGCTTCATCAAATTCACCCTTATTAAAAGAATGTCGAGTCTTGTTAGCTTTGACAGGCATTCCTGGAATGAAATGATACATGGTGACGTCAACATTGTATGACGGTCTAAATGAATTGATAAACTTTCTCCAACTTTTCTTCATAATAGTTTTTTACAATTGGTACAGTAACAAACATAGGTGGATTCCCAAAAGAGAAAAAACTCATATTTCAATAAATATTACTGTAGTAATGAAAATTATTGTGGCTTTAAACGCATAAAAATCCTTTCCCCAAATTTCATTCTCAAATAAACAACTTAGCGATAAATGCATTTTTGAATAAATATAAATCAAAATATAAAGACCTGTATATCTAATAGTTACATCTATTCTATATTGATTTTAATTAATAAATAAAAAGTATAAATATTTTGATAGTTGTACAATTAACATGATATCAGATCGCTTCTGATCTCTTTATATGCTATTAATCTTCCTTACATCAATTACTTTGTCAATATATAATTTTCGACAACTGACAAGTTAAAATTGAGAGAATAACTAAACAATATAATTTAAAATGGAAATTAACTAAGGAGGAAAAATCAAGAAAAAAAGGAATTTAATCATTGAAAAAAGGAATTTAAATTCGGGTAAATATTCAAATATCTAATCAATAGTGAATAAATATTTATATTATTCATATTTTTTAATATTTAGTCAACCAATTTTCATTTCAATAATAAAGTGTACGTCAAGTAGTTAAATATTACATCTAAAAGTATCACTTTTTATAGGGCCGTTTTCTTCCAAAATCATTAGTTGATATCATGAAACAAATCCACTATATTTCAGTTAAAGAATAATAAAATAGCAATAAAATATTGGCAATATTTTCGTAATAATTTATAGCGAATGTCATATTTTATAATATTAACTATATTAAATTGTACTTAACCATTTAATCGGAAGCTATGCTAAACACACCAACAACAACGAGAAATGAAAATTGGATTGAAGTCTTGGGTATTAAAAGCAGTAAAATATCTGTCCTGATTATTGGAAATAATCCAATAGAAATTACCTCGTTTTACAATATTTTGATTGCAATACGGTCAAAAAATTACCTCGCAGATGTATGCTTCAATGTTATGGATAGTATAAACAGAATTTCCAAATTAAAACCTGATGTAATTTTTATTGATGACAATTTGCTATTAGATGACATCAAAAGATTAATAAGTGTTTTAAGGCAAAATGCTAAAACACAACATATAAAAATTATTGCATTGAAAAGTTCCAATTGGAATTTCAATGTAATTAACAATGTTGATGATTACATATTAAAAAATTCGATTAATGCAGAAGTATTGGACAAGCTTATTGATAAATACTTACCTTCAAAATCCTATCAACTGGTATAAATAATATTATTCAAGGCCGTAATAAATTAATTTAATAATCTCATTTATTAAAAATCTTTTTCTATTAAAAAATTCCATTTTAAGTGTTGGATTTAAAATTGAATTGGAGCTTTTCACTTCATCATATTTCTAAATACAATTTTTTTTTGGACGTTAATACACTTTCATTTTGCTATTTTTAAAAGTATAATCTACATAATATCTTAGCTAATTACATAACAAAAAAAGCAGCAACTGAATTTTCAAGTGCTGATAGCGATTTCTAATTATTATTTAAGCTACTTTTGACCCCAAATTTGTAAATAAAAAAAAGAAATTAATTATAAATAAAATGGCATTACCAAAAAAATTTCAACATCCTTATGCATTTGATCCAAAATACAAAAAAAGTGTGGCATACTTCAGCATGGAGTTTGCTGTTGATCAGCCTTTAAAAACTTATTCTGGCGGCTTGGGCTTTTTGGCAGGTTCTCATATGAGAAGTGCATATGAGTTAAAACAAAATATGGTGGGGATCGGCATATTGTGGCAATACGGATATTACGATCAAGTGCGAAGAGGCGATCAGTCCATGGATGCTTTATTTCAAGAAAAACTTTATTCATTTTTAGAAGACACAGGTATTAATTTTCAAATTGAAATTAATAATCATCCTGTAGGCGTAAAAGCCTATTATTTGCCTCCAAAAACATTTGGTACAGTTCCAATGTTTTTTCTTTCTACTGATTTACCTGAAAATGATTATTTGGCCAAAACAACTTCTCATAAGCTGTACGATTCTGATCCCGCAGGGAAAGTAGCTCAAAGTATTCTACTTGGAGTGGGAGGGACAAAGTTATTGGAATTATTAAATCATGAAACTGAAATATTTCACCTCAATGAGGCGCATGCTTTGTCTTTGGCATTTTCATTGTACAGTCAAAATAAAGACTTGTTAAATTTAAAAGAAAAACTCGTTTTCACTACTCATACACCAGAAGATGCTGGTAATGAAAAACATGATATCAGACTCTTAGAAAAACTTGGTTTTTTTAGCGGCGTTCCATTAGAAGAAGTAAAAGAAATCACAGGTATTAAAGATAATGTTTTTAATCATTCTCTCGTAGCACTGAGGCTGGCAAAAATTTCAAATGGTGTATCTAAAATCCATGGTGAGGTCTCAAATAAAATGTGGAATAATTATGATAATATTTGCCCAATAATTTCTATTACTAATGCTCAAAATAAGAAATACTGGGCAGACAAGCAGTTGACAAGAGCATTGGAAAACAATGACGACGTATTACTTGTTGATCGTAAAAAAGACTTGAAAAAAGAATTGTTTGATGTTGTTGCTGATCAAACAGGGCAATTATTTGATAAAGATATACTTACCATCGTTTGGGCAAGGCGATTTGCCGAATACAAAAGACCTGCCATGATTACGCATGATGAGGAAAGGTTTAATAAAATTATATCAAATAAAGATCGACCTGTTCAAATAATTTGGGCAGGAAAACCATATCCAATGGATTACAATGCAATTAGCCTTTTTAATAGTCTAGTGCATCTTAGCAAGAAACATAGAAATTTGGCCGTTTTAGTCGGTTATGAATTAAAGCTTTCCCGCATGTTAAAGTTCGGTTCAGACGTTTGGTTAAATAACCCAAGGGTCCCCAGAGAAGCATCTGGTACAAGTGGCATGGCTGCTTCAATGAATGCATCAATCAATTTTTCTACTTATGACGGTTGGATTCCTGAGTATTCAAAACATGGAGTGAATAGCTACATCGTTCCACCAGTGGATTTATCTTTACCAATTCATCAGCAAGATCAACTCGATTTACAAAATATGCTTGATATTCTCGAAGACGAAATAATTCCTACATACTATGCAAATCAGGAAAAATGGGTTTCCATTATGAAAAGCAGTATGCAAGATGTTGTGCCTTATTTTG
>CAYREN010000030.1:0-9594 GCA_964423255.1 uncultured Roseivirgaceae bacterium
TGGGTATTTTAACATTATTGAAGTTGAAGCCATAGCATAGATTTACTTTCTTCATAAAGATAGTAAATTAACGTTAATGGTGATCACCATAGGGGTCACATTATTTTACTTTGGCATATTATGTGTAATTTCAATTTACTGTAAACATTGATTATTGGGTTTAATAGCTTGTTTTTAGGTAAGTGAAAGTTAATTGAAATATAGATATTTGATCCCCAGCGGGATCACTGCAAAGGTCTTCATTGATTTGAAGGCCTTTTTTTATTCCATTTATATTGATTATTATATTTTTTTGGATCAAAAAATTGTTTTAAGGTTTAGTTGAATAAAAATTTTCTCACTAATTATTTTTACTATAATCAATCCCCAAATCATTGGTCCTGACTTCTTTTAATTTTGCTTTTAATTTCTTCTTAAAACCAGTCACAACACTGGAGAATTCCAGGTTATTTGCCAAATTTGTAAACTGGTTTGGGTCATTTACCATATCAAATAATTCAATTCCAGAACCGGCATCTTCATCATATTGAATATATGCCCACTGATCTGTACGCAATAAAAATGTCCTCCCGCCTTGGGTAACCGAAAAAGCCATGTCTCTTACCTTATTTGCTGGGTTTTCAAGGGTTTTCACTAAACTTTTACCTTGAAGATGCTCAGATACTTGTATCCCCGCCAACTCAGAAATTGTCGGATATAAATCAATTAGTTCTGCAAATGAGTTGCAAACTGCTGGTTTATTACCTGGTATTTTTATGATCAACGGAACCCTTGCTGATTCCTCATGCAAGCTTACTTTCATCCAAAATTTATGCTCCCCCAGATGATATCCATGATCGGAGGTAAAGATGACAATAGTATTATCCTCCAATCCTTCCTCTTTGAGTGTTTTGAGAACTTTGCCGACCTGGGTATCCATAAAAGAAACAGAAGCATAGTAGGCTGCAATTGCTTTTCGTTCCTGGACTTCATTCATTTTTCCATTTACACTTGTCACATAATTAATCCCTCGTTTTGGAATATCGTCCCAATCGTTTTCAACTTTTTGAGGCATGATCACCTGATCGTATGGAAAAGGTTCATAATACACTTTCGGTGCCACAAATGGAACATGTGGACGCACAAATCCTACAGCCAGAAAGAATGTTGAATCTTTTAATTGCCTGATAAGTTCACTTGCTATTAAAGCAGTTTTTCCATCGGAATGCACCAAATCACGCCCATCAGCTTTTACGATTGTCATCACATTGCCACCCCGAATTGGTAGTGTGCCGTCAGGATTTCCCTGCACCAATTCTCCTTCACCTGGAGCTTTCCATTCCGGACCCTGGCTATTGAATCGTTCGGTCCAAGATGCTTCATCATCTTTGCCGTTAGAGCCTTTTTCGATATCTCCGGGAACGCCCATATGATATATTTTACTTACCCGGGCAGTATAATATCCATTGTCTTTAAAAAGTTGTGACCATGATTTGCGATCCGGTCCAACATTTTCTCTTCCACTCACATAACCAAATGTAGTAGTAGCATGGGGATAATAACCAAACATGAATGATGCTCTGGAAGGACCACAAACAGGATACTGGCAATAGGCTCTGGTGTATCGAACTCCTTCAGATGCCAACCCATCAATATTTGGTGTTTTACATGCCTTGTTTTCATATGATGACAGGCCAGTGGCTGTCAGGTCGTCTGCAATAATGAAAAGCACATTATATTTTTTATTGGTCTTTTGACAAGAAGTAACAATCAAGATTAAAAACAAAATTGTGGCAATGTATTTCATAAAAATTTGAGATTGAATTGTAATTAATACTTGACTCGTGATGGCCTTTTTGGTAATATATCAAATTAATTTTACCAACTCATCTATGGCTTTTTGAACATTATTTCTAACCTGAAGTATGTCGGCTTCCATCATATAGCAAGGTGCTGTTACGATTTTATTTTCTGTATCAACGGCGATTTCGTCAACTGTTTTCATGATAACATTTGCGCCTGCTTTTTTCATACCCTGACTTATAGCATCAATTTCATATGGCGAAGAGGCCTCAGTTGAACCGACGGTTAAGGTTGCGGAAACATTGCTATTTTCTAATGCTTTGGCTATTACCGTAGGGCCCATACACAACCCAGCAATTGGCTTCTTTTTTTGCACCATGGCTATAATTGCACTTTTTACTTGGTTATTGATTTCTCCATCTGGTCCTGAAAATGCCCATGTGGTCAGATTTTTTGCCGCTCCAAATCCTCCAGGCAAAACGAGTGCATCTATTTTTGAAGCCTCAAATTTGTCGAGACTTTGGATATCGCCTCTGGCTATTCTGGCAGATTCAATCAAAACATTTCTTGTTTCATCCATTTCTTCACCGGTAATGTGATTGACCACATGATGCTGTTTGATATCAGGAGCAAAACAAACTGCTTCTGCTCCTACTTTTTTTATAGCCAACAAAGTAAAAACACCTTCCTGGATTTCTGTTCCATCATAAACTCCGGAACCAGAAAATATTACACCAATTTTCATTTCCATGTCTTTAAGTTATGTAAGCAAGTTATAAAGTAATGGTGAAATTTTGAAATGCATAATCACTTCAATAAGGAATGGGTTTATATTTTGATTCGTTAAATATTGTTTGTGCGTTATCCATTTTCATCAGGTCGGGAAGTGTCATATCACCATGTTGCGCAGCATATTTGTCTATAATTCTCCAACCTATCCACCGGCCAATTCTACCTGGGCAATTTTCCCCTACTTCAATGGTCTTGGGTCGTTCACTTAAAAATTTATCCTTTATGTGAGGATCGGTTTCAAACAGCACTTCATTTTCTAAAATGCTGGCCCAAATAACCGGTTCGTGCTCATCAATGTCTGCTGTTTCAAATGCTGAATAACCGGTGAATAAACTATCAGGAGTACATGGCATTAGATTTTTTGCCATATGATATGCCTTTCCATAATACACCATGTCTGCCAAAGCCGTTTTATCTTTAAAGTTAGTTTCATTGTATAAATTGGAATACATGAGTATAATCTGTGGTACCATGTGTGATTTATCATACCTATTTAAAATATACCCGGGAATATCCTTTGGTATGTATTTTCCTTTCAAACCCAGGTAATAATCCAACCCAATTATAATGAGGCTATCCGACAAATAAAGATCACCTATCAGTCCGGTAACTACCGTCTTTATTTTGGGAGATTTAAAATCAGGATAATAATATTTTAGATATCGAAAAGCATCTTCAAATTGTATTAAGATATCTGACATATCTCCATAAGTATTTTCGATCTCAATAAAAAGCGAATCTATGTTACGGTCATTTAGTAATTTGAAATAATGATCTACTAAAAATTTTGGAGATGGGTATTGAGATAAATTTAAAAATTCTTCAGCAAACACTGTGTTTTCACTTAACAGCTCAGCCAATTCATTTTTAGTAGAAATTTTGTGCAGCACCTTATCAAGACGCTCTATTTCTACCGATATTTCTATTGAAGAGACATCTGGAGATTTAATACAGCCGTCATTATCGCAAGAAGAAAGTCCAATTGAAAAGAGTATAAAAGTGAAGAAGATTATTATTGGATTATTCAAAGACACAACCATTTTTTTGGAATCAATTTTTTAAAAGCTGCAAGTTTAGTGATTTTGATTATAATAGCTTCATTTACCAGGACAAAACTATGTTTAGGATTTGATACATTATCAATGTCTACCATTCTGAAACATCAATTATCCCAGATCGCATGTCTCTGGTAGTTTTTATGCTTTTCATCTTATCTTTATATTGAAAGTGAGTGAGATTGATCTGAGTATCAAATAGCTCCAGTAGTATTGAATTTTCTATTTCGATCGAATTAATTTCATCAATTCGCTTAGCTTCCAGATAACATAAGATTTCATATCCTTTAAATTCAAATCCTACAAATTTCAGGTCGGCTTTTTTTGAATTAACCTTAATCTTAAATTGGTCTTTGATATATTTTTCGAGTTGAAGATCAATGATAGATTTATCATTGGTAGGTACAAGACTAAAATCCTTAATGCCTTGATTTTTAATGGCAAGCTCCAGGTCATCGATAAAAATCTTCATTGATATCTCAAACGAATGGGTGTTAGCATTGTGATAAACTTCACAAACACTTACGTGAAAAGCGTGCAAATTCGCTATAATTATTGTACAATAAATTCGGGAAAGTAGAATCAGCATTTACCTTAAATATTATATAAATTCAAATTTATACATTAATATTGCTATTCTTTATAAAGTACAATTTTTTTGATTATTAAATTCATAATTAAAGTTTCAATAATTGATGTCTCAGTTTCTGTTATATTATAAACTCGGCATCAGGTATATTCTAGATATTTATAATGTAGAATATATTCTGTTTCTTATTTCTCTCCTTGTTGTATTTACTATTAAGGACTGGAAACGGGTAATAATACTATTGGTATTTTTTATTTTTGGTTATACGCTTACCATGGCATTGGCGAGTTACAACATCGTAAAATACAATCATAATCTGATTCAATTTCTTCTTCCACTGACGATTTTCTTTACTTCATTTACAAATATTTTCAAAAAAAAGGACAATTTTCGATATAGCGGAAATATAAGAAAAAACTACATTTTGGCTTTGATTTTTGGGGCGATTCATGGTTTTAGCTATACGACATATTTGGTCGGTATCAATGGTGAATCCCTAAAGCTTTGGAGTCAGTTTGTATCATTCAATTTAGGCATTGGGTCTGGACAAATAATTGTATTTCTCTCCTTTTTATTTATTGCTTATATATTCCTAAATATATTCGGAATAAACAGAAGAGATTGGATTATGGTTATTTCTTCTGGAATTGCAGGAGTCGCTGTTACATTATTGTTTGAATCTAAATATTGGTAGCCTTTGACATTAATTTTAATAAAATGAAATTATACATCATATTCATAGCTCTTTTTCTTTTTGCTATAGTTGGGCAAAGTCAGGATAGTTTTCAGGGGAGAAAATTCGAGCAGTTAGGAACCATGCTTCCTACCCCAAATACTTACCGAACGGCCTCTGGTGCTCCGGGACATAATTACTGGCAGCAAAAAGCAGATTATATAATTGACTTAGAGCTCCATGACGACAATCAAACAATAAGTGGTTATGAAGAAATTACATACACCAACAATTCCCCGGATCAACTGAGCTATTTTTGGTTACAACTGGAGCAAAATATAAGAAATGTAGAATCTGATAAATATAGTACGACAAACACTTATATGTATCAAAATATGTCTGAGCCGGCTATAAAAAAACTTATCACACATAGCTATGAGTTGGGATTCAATATCTTGGAAGTAAAAGATTTGGAAGGCAACAATATGCCTTATAAAATCAACAAAACTATGATGCGGGTAGGGCTTCCCGGTACTCTTGATTCTGGTGAAAAATTTACTTTTACAGTAAAATGGAACTACAACATCAACGATAGAAAAGAAGTAGGAGGAAGATCGGGGATGGAATACTTTCCGGAAGATGGAAACTACCTGTACACAATTGCGCAGTTTTTTCCAAGGATGGCCGTGTATGATGATATTGAAGGTTGGCAAAACAAACAATTTTTAGGGCGTGGAGAGTTTACACTTCCATTTGGCGACTACAAGGTTCGCATTACAGTTCCTGCCGACCATATTGTGGCTGCAACCGGCACGCTTCAAAATCAGAGTGAAGTACTTACCAAAGAGCAAATCGAACTTTTCGAGAAATCAAAAAAATCGGCAGTACCGGTAATTATTGTTTCGCAAGAAGAAGTAATACTAAAGGAGAAAACAAAATCATTCGATAAAAAGGTTTGGGAATACCATGCTAAAAACGTCAGAGACTTTGCTTTTGCGAGTTCCAGAAAATTAATCTGGGATGCTTTAGGAGTAAACATCGGAGGAAAGACAGTTATGGCCATGTCTTATTATTGTAAAGAGGCCAACCCGCTTTACGAAGAATATTCTACAAAGGTAGTTGCACATACACTAAAATCTTATTCGAAACATACCATTGATTACCCCTATCCGGTTGCGATTTCTGTAGAAGGTGACAATGGCATGGAATATCCTATGATCAGCTTTAATCCGGGAAGGCCAGATAAGGATGGAAAATATACAGACAAGAAAAAAAGGGGAATGATATCAGTGATAATCCATGAAGTAGGGCATAATTTTTTCCCAATGATCATTAATTCAGATGAACGACAATGGACATGGATGGATGAAGGATTGAACAGTTTTGTACAATATTTGGCAGAGCAAGAGTGGGACCCAAGCTATCCATCCCGAAGAGGACCACCAGAAAATATTGTGTCGTACATGAAAGGAAGCAAAGATTATATGGTGCCAATTATGACCAATTCGGAACAGGTATTGCAATTTGGAAATAATGCCTATGGTAAACCCGCTACGGCATTGAATATCCTCCGTGAAACTGTTATGGGCCCCGAATTATTTGACTACGCTTTTAAGGAATATTGTAAGCGCTGGGCTTTTAAGCATCCTTCTCCAGCAGACTTTTTCAGAACTATGGAAGATGCCAGTGCTGTTGATCTTGATTGGTTTTGGAGGGGTTGGTTTTATACTACAGACAATGTAGATATTGAAATTTCAGACATAACCTGGTACAATTTTGCCGGCCAAATAAAAGATGAAATCGAAGTAAAAACTGGGAATAAAAAAAAGAAAAAGAAAAAAAATAACGCTGCGAAAAATGATGCTGAAAATTCAAATGACAAATTAACCCCTATTGAAAAATTGGAAAACCCAAGACCTTTAACAGCGTCAATCTCCCAATCAAATGATTTGATAAATGAAAATCAGAATTTTTACGAAGTGAAATTGAAAAATAATGGTGGGTTGGTGATGCCGGTTATCCTTCAATTTAATTATCGCGACGGCTCCTCAGAAATAAAAAGGATGCCTTCAGAAATATGGCGTTACAATGAAAATGAAGTTACTAAAGTATTTGTATTGGAAAAGGAAATTGAAAATGTTGTCCTTGACCCCTTTAAGGAAACTGCTGATGTAAATGATGAAAACAACCATTATCCACCCAAAGAAGAGAAATCAAATTTTCAAAAAGCTAAGGATGAAAATCAATGATAATAGCATTTTTTGCTCCAAAGATATGATAAATGGTTTTAGAGCATCAAAGCATTTTTTATTTATCATTTTATTAATTTTTTACTCATCAATTCAAATATTTGCTACTTCAGAATTAAAGGCAACTTATACAAGCAACCCACCCAAAGTTGACGGTCGAATCAATGATCAGGCATGGTCGGAAGCTACCATTGTCACGGATTTGATTCAACGGTTACCAAATACTGGCCAGCCTGTTTCGGAACCAACAGAAGTACTCATACTTTACGATAAAGATTATATCTATATAGGTTTGCGATGTAGCGATGACCCGAAAAAGATAACCGCAAATGAGCTTGCGAGAGATGTGAACCTGGCCAATGACGATAGAGTCCAAATTATATTTGACACCTTTCTGGATAAAAGGAATGGTTATTGGTTTCAGATTGGCCCTAAGGGTTCCATCGGCGATGCGCTTATCAGTGAAAATGGGGCTGGATTTAATAAGCAATGGGATGGACTTTGGGAGGGTAAAGCCAAAATCCATGATGCTGGTTGGGATGCAGAAATTGCTATTCCATTTAAAACTTTAAACTTCCAATCAGGCCAGGCTGACTGGGGACTAAAAATTATTAGAAACATAAGAAGAAAATCAGAAAATGCCTATTGGCCTGTAGCCAATTTAGATTCATATAAATTTCAGATCTCAGATGCTGGGCTTTTGACGGGTTTGGAAGGAATTACAAAAGGTATAGGTTTGGATATACGCCCTTATGCAATTACCGGCATTGATAATCCTAAATCGGAAAACAACAATTATATTAGAAATGACAATCCCCTCTTCAATATTGGTGGTGAATTGTTTTATAGGGTGACACCGGGCATCAAAGCTGCCCTCACGTTCAATACAGATTTTGCACAAACAGAAGTTGATGGAAGACTTATTAATCTGACAAGATTTAGTTTGCTCTTTCCAGAAAAACGGGACTTCTTTTTAGATGGAGCGCAATACTTCAATTTTGGAATCAATGGTGATCGTAGCAATAAATTTGGACGCCGAAACATCCCCTTTTTTTCCAGGAGAATTGGACTTGATGGAGATGGAAATCCAATACCAATTGTTTGGGGAGCTAAAGTGACAGGTCAGTCTGGAGGCTGGAATATTGGATTACAAAACATTACTGATAAGCCTGAAAATAGTAGAAATTTTACAGTGGCAAGGGTTACCAGAAATATTGGAAATCAGTCTTATGTTGGATTTATTGGTACAAATGGCAATGCATTATCCGATGAAGAGAATCAATTAATAGGATTTGATGTACGTCTTGCCACAGCAAAATTTAAGGGAAATAAAGTATTGGCCTTTACTGGTTTTGGAATGAAATCTTTTTCAAAAGATGTAGATAGTAAAAATGCTTCCTGGGGTGCGGAGGTAAATTATCCTAACGATTTTTTAAAATTCAGAATTGGTCATCAACAAATAGGTGAAAACTACAAAGCAGGTATTGGATTTGTTCCCAGGCTGGGAATCAGAGAAAGTTACATAGAAACTGCACTGGGCCCCAGACCAAATAAGTACGGAATTCTTCAGCTAAATTTCAGAGCGAGCGGTGACATCATAACGGATTTTGATAATAAATTGCTGACTCGGGATATTTCATTGACACCTTTTGAAATTGAGTTTATTTCCGGAGACGAATTTGAGATTTCTACTATATCAAAATACGAATTTTTGGATGAAGATTTTGAAATTTTTCCAGATGATTCTATTACAATACCTGCGGGAACTTACAATTTCTGGAGGCATTCGGTACAATTTGAAAGTGCGCAGAGACGAAGAGTTTGGTTTTCAACAGAATATGTATGGGGATCTTTTTTTGATGGCAATCGACAGGACATCATACTGGCTTTTGGATATAAAATAAATACACCAATATTTGTTGGGGTAGAATATGAAATAAACAAGGTGAATTTATCAGGGGGTGATTTTGAAACACAAATATATCGTGTAAATGCCAACATATTTTTTAGTCCGGATATCTCGCTTACCAATTTTATTCAATATGACAATGTTTCTGAAAAGATGGGCTGGCAGTCGCGATTCAGGTGGATATTGAAACCGGGGAATGAAATACTGTTTGTTTGGAATTCGACATTATACGAACTCCCTGAAAAAGACCGATTCATGGTTCAGGAAAGTTCTACCAGATTAAAACTTAACTACAATTTCAGATTTTAACTGGTTTTTTTTATAAAGTATTTTCCATTTTTATATTGAAATGGTAATCGATAAAATCAACGTAAAGTGGAAACATCTTTGCTTTCCAGGAAACTCATTTCCTCCCATGAATACTCTAATACGGGGCTTACTTTTACTTCTGGTGTTTGCACCTTGTCATTAACCAAAACAGATTTTCTCATTACATTAGTTCTGATAAAATTATCCAAATCTCCATAGCTTATTTCACCATTGGA
>CAYREN010000030.1:9694-21958 GCA_964423255.1 uncultured Roseivirgaceae bacterium
TAATCAAGATTAGTGCTGCTCACATCAACAGGAATTAAATATGGTTCGTTGGTATTCTCTTTTGGTAAACCATGTCCTGCATAGTAAAATATCAATTTGGCTTCACCTTCATAGGCTTCTGCCAGAGCGCTTAATCGACCAACTGATTGCTTCATTTGTCCGGCAGTAGCGTTGATCAACAGGGTAATATTTTCACTTGGCACACCCAAAGTATTGATCAAATACTTATTAAAAGTTTTGGCATCTACAGAAGCGAAATCCACATTGTCATCGGTGTTCAGGTTCATCTGAAACGAACTGTAATCTTCGTTTCCAATTACCAGGGCAAATGTTTTAGTATTTTTTTCATTGGTAGTAGGAATATCAATATCTACATCAGATTGACCAATAATGGTGAGAGAACCAAGCGTATTATTACCTTTCATATCATTTAATTGAGGGATGCTGTATGATATGTTTTTAAAATTTAAATCTAAGGTAGAATTGGCTGTGGTATAGAAATCTTGTGAAATATCATATTTGAAAAGTTGACCATTGTATTTTACATCCAAAGAAGTTATCAGGAATTTATCACCAGATAATGTGTAAGTAGGATTGCCAAGCCAAACTTCACTCCAGTTTTCCTTTACCTCCTTTGCATATGCTATTGGGACAGGAAGCATAATGCTTTTTGCACCAGGAATAAGAACGTTGAATTTTTCATAATCAGCTTCATACAAACCTATGGATGACTGTTTAAAATTTACGTTTCTGCCAGCAAGAGCCTGGACTGCCTGTGCAGCAAATTCCTGAATTTGAGAAGCTCGGTTTTCATCAGAAACGCGTTTCACGTATTCAGAAGTTTTTTCATACTCACCCTTCAACTGCCAATTGGAGTACATGGTCTTTACATATATTTTTACTTGATCTTCAAGAGAAATTGCTTTGGTATATCTGCCTAATCCACTAAACGAAGGCTCTATAACCCAGGTGCCATTTTTATTGATCACGCCAAATTTTCCTTCGGACTTAACAACTGCCAAACCATTAGAAAAAGGAAATGCCGCACCAAACCTCTGCTCAATAACAAACTGACCACTTTGGTTGATGTATCCCCAGTTGTTATTCTTTTTCACAGCGGCAAGACCTTCTTTAAAATAATTCGCATCGTCATATTTTGCCTTAATGGCAATGATACCATTTTGATCAATAAAACCGTATTTCGCTCCTTTTTTGATAAGAGCTAAACCTTCGGAAAATGAATATGCTTCATCATAATTATGCTTAATAAGCCAATTGCCAGAACGTTCGATATAGCCTTTATATCCATTGTATTTTACAAATGCAAGACCTTCAGAAAATGGAAGTGCCCGTTCAAAGCTTTGTTTAAGAATTCTATCACCTTCCATATTGATAAATACAAAACCATCATCATTTTTTATTATCGCCTTGCCATCAGAAAATGAGCTGACGACTTTAAGCTTTGGTTCAAAATGCCAACTTCCTTCAGCATTGATATATCCCCAGCTTTTGTTCATCATCACACAAGCGATACCTTCTTTAAATGGTTTTGCATCTCGAAATTTTGGTTGAATAACCCATTGGTTTTTTTTATCAATAAATCCCCAATTTCCAAAAAACTTTACAGCAGCCAATCCTTCAGAAAAATGATATGCTTCTTCATACTTTGAAGGAATAACCCACTCCCCTTCTTTGTTGATAAAACCCCACTTACCATATTTTTTTGCAGGCATCAGATAATCTGTCCCTTGACCAAATGAACCATTTATGGTCAAAATGAAATAAGCAAATAATCCTGATATGATATTTTTCATCATTAGGAATGTTAAATTAGTCTAAAAAGAATGCTCAGTTTACAATTTTGAGTTTCACTTGTCTGTAATAAAAATTCTCGTTGTTCATGCGATTATTTTCTAACCAATTGGTTAGCGAAGAAGCCTGCAGTGATTTTGGAGTTTCATATTTTAATCCAGATTCAATATTTGTTAGACTTGGCTTTATAAATTCTTCTGTAGAAAATACCAGGTACAATTCTACAAACTCTTCGTCCTTTTCTGTAAGCATTACCATTTCATCAATTAGATAATTAGAAAAATTTTCGAAAAGATCATTTTCCGTGTTCGGATCGAAAAAAATGTAATTTTTATCTGCCATAATCGGAACAGCATTATTAAACTTTGCCGGCATATTTTTATATGGTAATAACCTGAAAGCCTGATTGTCATCAATTCCTGTTCCTTTGGCTTCCACTGTATAAATTGATAAATATCCATCAACCGGAGAATTAAAATGAAAATACATTGACTCTCCGTTTTCAAAAAAGCTGGTTTTGCAAACGTCTTTTTTACAATTAGAAGTAAAAAAATTGAATTGAACATCAGGTTGAGAAAGTTCTCTTACTTTACCAACTATCTTGAGACTCATCCAAAGCTCATGCTTTTTTCTACGTCCGTCTTTGATCTTTCTCATTTCTTCTTTGAAATCTTCACTGGTAGTTTTTAGCCATTCCCCACGAATGATGGTCTTGCCAAAAATCCTGAATTGTGTATTCCCATCATCAATATCTACAAAAGATTCTTGGGTTACATATGTGCCATACTCCCTTTCTATTGCATTGATAATTGCCTGGCGTCGCAGCTTGTTTTTCAGGTCATCCATGCTCATATCTTCTTCAAGTTTGAAAAGTGCTGTACCCGAAGCTTTCTTGATTGGTAGCATAGTACTTCTTTCTATTTGAGTGAAAGCACAATTCAAGCTTAGAAAAATAGTGATAAATATGAATGCGTAGCGTTTCATGAAAATATGGTAGTAGGCGTCTTAATATCTTCTATTTAAAAGTCCATTAGTTTGTCCAGCTTATCTTGCAAGATATCTGTCTGATCTTCCAATTGTTTTCTAATGGCCTTTTTGGCAACTTCCTGAGCCAAGTCGTTGTTGTATCCTACCCTAACAGATACTTCTACATTTTTATCAATTTTGTTATAAATTTCAAACAAGAATATCACGCGACCTATTTCCTGTGCAATGATATTTTTGGATGCAGCAACCGTTTTGGTGACTGATGCAGCTTCTTCATTGTTGAGTTGATTATTTGCAATACTATTTTCAATTAAAGCTGCAACATTGGTTTGAACTAAACCAGCCAGCTCCAATTTGGCCAATTCTGTTGCCTGGAGTTTTGCTGCTGATTGCGTTTCTGCAACTGAATTTCCTGTAGCAACGATATAAAGAGGATATCCATTTTCATCTTGTTTGTATTGCAGTTCCCAGGATTTTTCTATTTGTTTATCCATTGGCAGTGCACCGGGAGCAACATACCACCCTCTTTTTCTAAACCTTTTAGCTTCTTTTCTGGCCTGCTTGTAGGCCTTCTTTTTCATTTCTTTTTTAGCTTTTTTGTTAGGATTTTTAGCATGTGACTCATTCAAAGGAGCGACAAGAACTAATACAATTAGAATTGCGAAAATTGATTTTAAATTTTTCATAATAAGATTAATTTGTTTGTCCTGATAAAAACAATTATTAGGCCAAAGTGAAAAAAGGGAGAGATTGAGGAAAAATTACAATAGGATTTATTGAAGATAAAAAGAGGTTTATCAACTATAAGTAATATTTAGTTTTGATTATTATTAGAAAAAATTATTTATAAAATAATTTGAATTACTCAGTTTATCAGTGCTTTAATCATTAAATATTTGATAGAAAATAAAAGCATGAAGGCTTACGATTCGTAAATTGAAATGTCATTTAAAAAGTATAAATTTGAATACTTGGTAAAAAAGAATTGATGAATTGATAAATGTAAAATATTGAATTATGATAAGAATTATGAGTAGAAGTATTTGGGCTATTTTTCTATTGACTGTAATAATCAGTGCGTGTTCAAATGACAGTTCATCAAAAAAACAACTTCCTAAACCTGCTATTAATAATGCTGGGATCAATCTTCCAGATGGGTTTGGAGCTATCATTACAGCTGACACACTTGGAAGAGGCAGGCATATTGCTGTAAATGAAAATGGTGATTTATATGTAAAGCTTCGCAAAATGAAAAATGGCCATGGGGTTTTAGCATTGAGAGATAGTGATGGCGATGGTATTATGGACATAGAAAAAGGATTCATGCCTTATGGAGGATCAGGTATTGCTATTCACAATGGTTATATATATTGTACTTCAGATTCTGTAATCTATAGGTACAAATTAAAACAGGATGAACTGGTTCCCTCCTCAAATCCCGAATTGATCGCAACAGGATTTCCCAAGCAAGGTCCTCACGCTACTAAACCATTGACCTTTGATAATGAAGGTCATATGTATGTCGCTGTTGGTGCACCTGTAAATGCTGGTGAAGAAAAGGCATTTTCAAAGGAATCTCCAGGAATTGATCCAAGCCCGTATATAGTCAGGCAAGCAGGAATCTGGCGTTTTGATGATAGCAAACCAAACCAAACTCAAAATGAAGCCTATCATTTTGCTACCGGTATTCGAAATGGGTTAGCAATGGATTGGAATATGGAGACCAAGGCACTTTATGCAGTAAGCCATGGCCGCGATCAGTTAGGTGGATTTTGGCCTGAAGTATATAACTCAAGACAAAATGCAGATCTTCCTGCTGAGCAATTTATTAAAATCAATAAAGATCAAGATTATGGATGGCCATATTGCTATTACGATCATTACCAAAACAAACAAATTCTCAGTCCCGAATTTGGAGGAGACGGTAATAAAACCGAACGTTGCGATGGATTAGAGCCTCCTTTGATTGCCCTACCTGCTCATACAGCTCCAAATGACTTGCTATTCTATACCGGAAACATGTTTCCAGATAAATATAAAAATGGTGCCTTTGTTGCACTGCATGGGTCATGGAATAGAGCTCCTTTTCCTCAGATGGGTTATTCCGTTGTTTTTATTCCTTTTAAAGGAGGCCAACCTGCTGGAGATTATGAAGAGTTTGCCACTGGGTTCGCAGGCAAGGATGAAATTATGGCTCCAAATGAAGCAAAGTATCGTCCAATGGGAATTGCTCAAGGACCTGATGGTTCGCTTTTCATTATTGACTCTGTTGTAGGCAGGGTATGGAGAATATATTATTATAATTAAACCTAAAATTCTTAATAAGAATCTATTGTGCTTTACTACCTCCTTGCGAACTCTTTTGAGAAATTTATAATAGTTGTTATGACAAAAAAAACCTGCTCATTGGCAGGTTTTTGATAACGATTAAAAAATGTGTTCCACATGAAAAAAAATAATGTGGATGATCAATTTAACTTATATATAAATTCTCTGTTAATAATCCTTATTTGATAACTACGATTTACTCATCTCAACAAGCTCTCCAGAATCCAACACATAATATTTTGTGTCTGGGTCTGCTGCTCTCTTCAGTGGTATATATTTAATTTTGGTAGTTTCCAGATCTTTTTTTCTTTTAAAAGGTTTTACAAAATTGGTTAGGAACACAACCATCCAAACAAGAGAAATAAGATAAAGTATAAATAAGATCATAACAGTTATATTAATTATTTGTGATAAATATTTTAATGATGGGATAAAAGTAAGAGCCCAAATTCATTCAACCTAACCAAGTGAAAAGATCAGAGCACCCTTGTAAGAATATGATATATTGATTAGCATTTTTCACATATTGTTGGTTTTTCATTTTTCAACCAATAATTGAAAAATCTCCTTAATGCGAAATTATTTATAACCAAATACTTCAACTAAAGACATACAAGATGCTTTCTTGCACTTACTTATAAAAATATTGGCTGTTTCAATATTATCCTCTTTTTCTTGAAATGACATTACTTTTTTATAAAACACTATGGTAATCATTGCTTTTTGTACATGTGTAAATAAAAAATTTATTGTATGTTTTTGATGATATTTTGTATTAAAAAGACCCCTGATTTGGTCATCAAGTCAAATTTTTAATCATAAATTATAATTATTTAGGAACTTTTGATTATCATTTTGCGAAAATTAAATTGTACTTTTCCAATAAAATGCATTTGATATAATATTTGTACTATGAATATTGATTTACCTTCTCTTAAAGCAATCTGTGAAACAGCCGGCGCACCAGGACATGAGACTTTAATCAGAAATTTGATAATTGAAAAAATTAAAAATCATGTTGACAATTATCAAATTGATAATATTGGAAATGTAATCGCTCATATAAAAGGAGTAAAAGCCAACCAAGAAGAAAAAGTGATGGTTGCGGCCCATATGGACGAAATCGGATTTGTAGTAACGCATATCGAAGATGGTGGATTTGTTAGATTCCATACCCTTGGTGGGTTCGATCCAAAAACACTAACTGCTCAAAGAGTAAATATTCATGGCAAAACTATCGTGCCTGGAGTACTTGGAACAAAACCTATTCACGTGATGTCACCAGAGGAAAGATTGAAAATGCCAAAATCAACAGATTATTTCATTGATACCGGCATGAAAAAAGAAGCACTTGAAAAACTCATAAAAATAGGCGATCCTATCACTTGGGAAAGAGAATTGGTAGAAATGGGAGATTGTGTCAATTGCAAATCAATAGATAATCGTGTTTCAGTATTTATATTGATTGAAGCCATAAAGAAATTGAAAAATATACCATTTGATCTTTATGCAGTTTTCACTGTTCAGGAGGAGGTAGGCTTACGAGGTGCAAGTGTGAGCGCTCATACCATCAATCCAACTTTTGGCATTGCACTCGATACTACTATTGCTTATGATGTCCCGGGTGCCCAGGCCCATGAAAAAATCACAGAACTGGGCAAAGGTGCTGCCATAAAAATTTTAGATGGATCAGTAATTTGCGATGCCAGAATGGTCGATTATTTAAAACAAACAGCAGACAATCATAAAATTAAATGGCAACCGGAGGTACTACCTGCCGGCGGCACAGATACTGCTGCCTTACAAAGAATGGGAAAAGATGGCTCAATATCTGGAGCAATTTCTGTACCCACAAGGCACTTACACCAAGTAATAGAAATGGCCAATAAAGAAGATATTGATAAATGCATCAACTTACTGGTAAGAGCAATCGAAGGAATAGACAAATTTGATTGGAGTCATTGATATTATTTGGGCAGCTTTATTTTCTCATATCAAAGTGCGATTTTATCTCTATAATAAATTGCTGAAATTCTTCTTTGAATAAATCATAGTATTCTTGCAATTCGTCAATGGATTCTTCCAATTTAGAATCGTGTTTTATCCGTTTTGACATTCCTGTAAGTGCCTGGCCAATACCGTAAGTTGATGAATAAGATAAAAGCCAGTTTCGCTTTTTCATAATAGGAAATAGATACTGAGACTTTGTAGGTAAAATCTGAAAATTTGATTCTATCATTTTATATACTTGTCCGGAAAATGAAAGAAGAGATTTTTCGGAATAGTCTTCCCAAAGGTTTGCCAGAAAGTGATCGTAGTACATATCAATGATTACTCCAGAGTAATGTCGGTATTTATCAAAAAGACGCTGCCTTCCTTGCCTGACCAGTTCGTGGCTATCGGTGAATTGATCAATATGTCGATGCATCATAATACCTTCCGAAATTCTCGGTGGATAATCTTTGTACTTATTGCCTTTTACAAAATCAGCAATAAAATTCCCGATAAGGAGATCAGTATCATGATGTGATAAATAAAAGTGTCCTAAGAAATTCATTTACGGTTTTCTTTCAATCTATAAATTATAATAACCATCAATTAATAATACTGTTTTAAAACAAGAACATCTTTTAAATTTTATCATCAGAATCCATCTAATGAAATAAAAGTAATCTCATAGAGATATATTTGTATTTTGTGACTCGATAGATATTGCATATATCAGATAAATAATTAGAAATTGAAAGATATTTTTGGCCGAGCTTTACTGGATTTTCATCGTCGAAAATTTAAGTCACCATTGCTATTGCACAATGAATATGGTGAACCTGATACTATTTCATTAGAAAATTTTTTTAGTAGAGATAATAAATTTACAGATTTGGAAACCTTTGCACTCACCCAGGTAAATGGAAAAATTTTGGATGTGGGTGCAGCTAGCGGCAGACATTCTATTTATTTACAAAAACGTGGATATGATATTACCGCAATGGATGTTTCAGGATCTTGCTGTACGATAATAAAGGAAACTGGAGTTAATAAAATTATTAATGCAGATATATATAATTATAAAAACGTAAAATATGATACCATTCTCATGCTGATGAATGGGATAGGAATAGCGAGGAGTATTGCTGGATTGAGGAAGATATTATCACATCTCAAAAGCATGATTAATCCTTCAGGATTTTTGCTTTTTGATTCTTCTGATGTCACATATCTTTATAAAGGAAATCCTTTTCCAGATGAAAAGTATTATGGGCAATTGACTTTTCACTATGAATATAAAAATGAAATGAGCGATAGGTTCAATTGGCTTTATATCGATCAACATAAATTGATGGAGGTGGCATTGTCAACAGGATGGCATTGTCATATTATATATGAGGATGAAACAGATGCATATTTAGCACGACTACAAATAAAATAACCTTGGAAAATTATTTTGATTGGGAAAAAGCGAAAGCTTTTGTTTACTTATTATCTGAGGGTGATGATGATAATAAATTGGCTATTACAGATGAATTATTGTTGGTTAATCACAATAAACAAAAGAGTTTGTTTCTACTGAGTCAAATTGTTCATCTAAAGGCCGAAAATAAAAAAATGCTATTTCCCTTGATTGTGGGAGGCATTATTACACCATTTGCGTTTTTATCTTATTTCACCAATATGTTTTTGCCTTGGATTCACCTTGTCTCCATGCTTGCAGGGATGTTTCTTTTTTATGTGGGATGGTCAGGAAAATCTTCGCTTACTATCTTGCTTAAAAATAGAGGTGAAGAAAATTTTTACCTTCAATCAATCAGTCGAAATCTATGGGCTTTTATTGATTTTGTAAATAATCTGCTATCAAATAAATCAAACTCAGTTTTGAGCACTTTTTTATTTTTTGAAATAGAAAAAGAGAATGTAGATACATTTTTTGGTTTATCATCAAAAACCGAAAATGTCTCTTTTTATCCAGTATTAGGATATACCTTCGGTCAATGGGAAAAGAATAATAAAAGGTTGGAGGTAGAAAATTTAATTATTGTAAACCCTATGCTGGCAGGCATGGAAGTAAAATTTTCTTTTGATATGAATACAAACCAAATGCGCCCCCAACTTAATAGCCCAGTTTCAATTGCCTCAAAAGTGAATATTTCTGATTTTCATTAAGCGATATTTTCTATTATATTATAACAGAATACTTTTGAATTTGTAATTCACATTTTAGTTAACTTTGAATCAATTTTTTAAAATAGTAACACAAGGCTTTAATTTACTTAATTGAGAAGATTAGTCAGGAAACCACAAGAAATTGATACCTCCAAAACCTATGACCCCATCTTATCGGATGATGTGGATTGGCCAGTAGTAAGGCTAGCCAATAATAGAAAGCAATTCATGGAGAGGGTAATCGATGAGAGTTTTCAAAGGATAAAACATCTCAGACCGAATCTCAGCGAACTTGTTGAAGAGCTGGAACTTACCAGATATCGCGAAAAAATGAGGTACGAGACCAACCCCTGGAAGGTTGATCCCGAAGATGAGGTAATATTTTGGAATAGCGTAAAATCCAGATTGTTAGAGCTTGATAATACCAATAAAAATGAAAAGCAAGTACTGGCTGATCAAATCCTTAAAGAAATAGTTTCTCGGTACGTTCATGAAATTACCGGAAATTTCAAGCCATCCCACTATCGTCTTGCCAGAAAGATAATTCAGTTTGGATTTGCCAGATTGTTAAATGCAACAAGAGTCAAAAAGTTTGGGTCATTTTGGAGAGGGAACCTCACACTACTGGATAAAATACAAATTACAGGTGAAACTGAGCAACTAAGAAAATTGGCAAGCATTGGTACGGTAGTTATGGTTCCTACACATTTTTCTAACCTTGATTCAATTCTCATTGGTTGGGTAATTCATACTCTTGGCTTACCACCATTTATTTATGGGGCGGGACTCAATTTATTCAATATGGAGATCTTCGCTTATTTCATGAATAGTCTGGGAGCTTATAAAGTTGATCGTCGAAAAAAAAATTTATTGTATCTCGAGACGTTGCGTACATACTCTGGCATGGCGATCAAAGACAGGTGTCATAGCCTTTTCTTTCCTGGAGGTACTCGATCCCGTTCTGGTAAAATTGAATCGAGACTAAAGCTTGGTTTATTGGGGACTGCAATTGAGGCGCAAAGGATTAACTATGAAAATAATCCAAAAGGGAGACACAATAAGATATTTATAATACCAGTTGTCACCAATTATAATTTTGTTTTAGAGGCACCTGGGTTAATAAGAAATCATCTGGAAAGTCAAGGGCAGGAAAGGTATTATGTAGAGAGCGATAAATACGAACAATCTGGTAGGATACTGAAATTTTTAGTTGAATTTTTCACAAAAGGGAATAATATCTCTGTTTCTATTGGTAAAGGACTCGACCTATTTGGTAACTACGTCGATGAAGAGGGTATGAGTATTAATTCCATGGGGAAAAGAATAAATACGCGCGACTATTTCTTATCAAGGGGGCGCATTTCTGCTGATATTCAGCGCGAAGCAGAATATACCCGAATGCTCAGCAAAGTTATCATTAAAGAATACTATCGAATCAATCGCGTACAATCCAGCCATTTGGTGGCATTTACTGCTTTTATCATGATAAGACGATATCATAATAAATTGGACCTTTACAGTGTGCTGAGACTCCCCGCGGATGAAATAGAAATAAAATACGAAGACTTTCGAAAGGTGTTTTCAAAACTAAGAAATGGTGTTATTGATTTATTTAATAAAGATAAATTGGATATGGCCACTCATCTTTCAGATGATATTGACAATGTAATAAAATTGGGAATATCAAATGTGGGCATATACCACTCCAGGAGACCATTGCTCCAAAATAAAGCAGGAAATATCATCACGCAGGATATAAATAATTTGTATTACTATCACAATAGAATGGATGGATATGAGCTTGAAAAATTCCTATAATAAACCGGTAGGGGTAATTGGTGCTGGAAGTTTTGGTACTGCAATAGCAAACATCCTTGCAAAAAATTCTGATGTGATTCTTTATGTCAGAAATATAAAATTGGCTAAAGAAATTGTTGAATCAAAGATACTAAACGGCAAGGTATTAAATGAAAGAATCACACCTACCAGCGATTTACAATTTGTGGCAGAAAGCTGCGACATTATTTTTCCAATAGTTCCTTCAAATAATTTTCCTGAACTAATCGATAATTTGTCTCCATTTCTAAAACCCTATCATATTCTCATTCATGGTACAAAAGGTCTGATTGTTGCAAAATCTAACTGGGAAAATGATGATGCAATGAAAATTTCAAAAGATGATGTTTATACCATGAGCAGGCTGATCAGAAAGAAGAGCCTGGCTGTAAGAGTTGGTTGTCTTGCAGGGCCAAATCTGGCTAAGGAATTGTCTGATGATCAACCGGCAGCTACAGTTGTGGCGAGTCATTTTGATGAAGTGATCCTGGAAGGTCAACGACTTTTACGAAATGATAGATTTCAGGTTTATGGAAGTAAAGATTTACTTGGAATAGAACTTACTGGAGTTTTGAAGAATATCATTGCTATTGCTGCCGGAGCACTAAGTGGGATGGGATATGGAGAAAATGCGCGTTCGATGTTGATTAGCAGAGGTTTAATTGAAATGATCTATCTGGGCCATATGCTTGGTGCAAACACACAAGCTTTTTTGGGATTGGCTGGTGTCGGTGATCTTGTAGCTACTTGCTCCAGTAAGCTGAGTAGAAATTTTACGGTTGGGGAGCGACTGGGAAAAGGAGAAAAAATAGAAGATATATTGGAAACAATGGAAGAAACAGCTGAAGGTATAAACACCATCAAAATTATCATTCGGCTGATGAAAGGATATCAAATGCGATCTCCAATTACCGAATCACTAAATAAGGTAATACTTGGCGAAATGAATATGGAGCAAGCCTTAAGGTTTTTGATGAAATCACCTTTTAATATTGATATTGACTTTATGTGATTTTTGTATAATCAAAAGGGAAAGATTAGTAATTATCCAAAGGATGTTATCCTGCATTAAATTATATTACTTCTAAATTTTTGGAAATATTTATTATTTGGGAATGTGCTTCGGAGTGCGTAAAAAAA
>CAYREN010000031.1:0-21935 GCA_964423255.1 uncultured Roseivirgaceae bacterium
AGAAGGTTGAAAAAGAAAAGACAGTTGAAAAAAAGAAAAAAACAACTGTAAAGACGGAGACTTCCGAAGATGAAAATGAAGCGGAAACTAAGCCAAAGAAAAAGGCTGCTCCAAAAGCAAAAAAGGAAGAAGAATCTGATAAAGAAGATTAAGCCGGCGAATCCGAATCATAATTTAAATAATATTTATAATGCATTACGAAAAAGAGCTTCAATTTTAGATTGAAGCTCTTTTTATAGTGATATAGTAATCATGATTTATCGCTAGTTCTATAGTAAATATAATGATTTTAGATAATTATCGTTTTAAGTCAATTTACTATTAAAATATTGGAGATGCAGTGACATTTAATTGAATTTAATAATTTATAAATAATTTTTTTAAGGAGTAAATTTAGATCAAATAGACTTGATTAAACAGGGGTTTTAAATTGTGTGTTTTGAGGTAATATTACTGTCAATTTATATTCTTAAATAATCTATAGTTATTTTTGCGGAAAAAAGTAAGATAGTGGATTTTTTCAATTCTTTTTTTAACTAATTTGTTATAATGCAATTTTCAGAAAATCGTACATTGATTCGAAATATGATATTGGCCATACTCGTATTTTATTCATCGATAAATTTTTCAGTAGGTAATCCAATAAATGTTGTTTCACATCAAAATTTGAATGATACAATTGCTGACAATATTTCGCTAATGTTTTCAGTAAATCATGGAGAGCTAAATTCTTTTGACCTAAAGTCTCATCCTATTTTTAGAAATTCGAGTGATGCATACGAATTTCATTCACCTACAGAATTGCCAGAGGGGTTTTTGTTTTCCAATGAAGGAATGCTTTCCTGGTCTCCTACCACCACTTCGTTTAATCAACTGATAGATTTTCCGTTACTTGTCGACTTTTATGCTCATACTCAATCAAAAAGCTATATTATTGGAAAAATAAGGGTTATTGGGCAGGGTGAAAAAATTCCTGAAACCAATATAGAAACGGTTGATGATACTAATTCAAATAATCGCATTGTTCCTTTAGATAATAATTTGGAGGAAGATTCAATTGCGGTTCCTATTTCGATTTTAATACCATTATCTAAAAATTGGGATGCAAAAAAAGAAGGTGAATCATTTTTATTTAAACTTGAGGCTACTGGAGGAACGGGAGATTATAAATTTGAAATTCTCGAACCGGATTTTTTAATGGAGAATCTTGACCAGTATGGAAATTTTAATTGGGATGTAAATTTTGATGTAGCTACAGCGGGAGAATATATAAAATCTATTCCGATTAAAATTAAAGCATTTGATACTGAAGGAAAGGATGATGTAAAGATGATTACTTTATATGTACAACATATCAATAGACCTCCTGAAGTAAATGAATTACCAACATTTTATATTCAGTTTAACATTGAAAATTCATATCAACTAAAAAAGACTGGATTAGTTTATGATCCTGATGGAGATTCAATAATATTTAGGCCAGTACTAAAAGAGCTGCCTCAAGGAATGAAAATGGACAATCAAGGAAAGATAGTTTGGAAACCATCACGAAGGCAGTTCAATTTTTTAAGAAAAGATCCAATCTATTTGTCATTTACTTTGGAAGATTATCCTAATGGAGCTAAAACGATTGGTCAGGTGAAAATTGAAGTCTCACAGGCAGATCTTCCTCCTCAAATTACAATGATACCAAATAATGAGAAATACGAGTTAGGAGAAAATGAAGAATTACATCTGAATTTTTTTGTTTCCGATCCTAACGGTGACGATGATATGCTTTCATTTGGCTTTGTCTCAGAAAATAGGGAGATAGACGATGAAGCACTCTCACAAAAGAAAAATGGACAGTATGAATTTAGTTGGATTCCTGGATACGATTTTGTAAAAGAGGAGAAAGGTAAAATAGAATTTAATATTAATTTTTTTGCTATTGACAAAGAGAGTAATAAAACAAGTAAAACTATTCAGGTTATGGTAGTAGACACTGAAAATCTGCATGAAAAAGATCGGATATTATATGACCAGTATCGCACCGTTTTAGAACGATCCTGGGATATGATTGTTCAATTAAAGGAAAAAGAAGATCAATTTAATAAAGAGTATAAAGAGGCAAAAAAAGGCAAGAAGAATAGGTCAATTATTACTGCAGGATTGGGAGGGCTTACAGGTTTGGCAACAATAATTGAGGGTGATGCTCAAAAATGGATTACTGGACTTGGAGGTACAGCAACTGCTACTTTAGGTACTTTAGAGGCGAGTAATGTAATTGGTGAACCACCATCAGAATATATGCTGAAATTAAGCTATGTTTCGCAAAAAAGAAATGACCTGGTAGTTTATGGAAATGTATTTGCCAGTAAATATGCCCTACCTCTGAGTAGGCGTTCTGGATCATTTCAAAGTGATTTGAGAAGCTTATCCATCAATCTTAATCTCAAAGATATTTCCAAACTTGAACTTGATTCTACCTGGGAAAACAGTAAAAAATCTTCAGATAGAAACATCAAGAAGGAATTTAAAGATTTTAATCCTGATAGCAGGTTTTCCAAGGACTATAAGTGACTGTGAGTTACTATATTTGGTAAATAATTATTTACTCAGCTTATAAAAATGGTTCATCGCCAATTTGCATACCTATAATTTTATTGTTGAAATACTTCTTTAAAAAGATGATTGTTACAATTTACTTTTCACATAAATTAAATGGCAGTTTTTTTATTAGTATTGTCCTAAAGCCTGCCTCACCTGCAAGCTGACAGGTTAAGTTCCTAATCAGTTCATAATGAGATGGTTTACCATTTTTGACCTCATTACTCAATTTTTTTTTACTTCAAAGCCAAGTCAACCCAAAAACAAATATATCCTATTGATTTAACGTCGCTCTTATTTACAACCCTCTCCCGGATCCGTGACTATAGTAAGAATCCCTCCATTGGATATTTGTAAATCACACACACTTTTTGGAATACTGGTAATAGGATTACCTGTAATGGCTAATAATGCAAATTTCTTTAAATTCCCCAATGACGATGGAACTGTAGTAATATTAGTGTTGTCTAGTGTCAATACAACCAGCGAACTTATATTTCCAAACGAAGAAGGGATGCTGCCTAAAGGATTGCCATTTGCATTAAAACCCTCCAACTCTGTCAGTCTGTCTATCTCCCACGGAATACGGGTAAGGTTTTTATTGTTCATAGTGATAGATCTGGGGTTGCCGTTGTCATTAAATTCCACCTCAGGATAATTATCTACACTCCACTTTAAAGTATTGCCGGGATTGGAAGTATAAATACTTATAAGTGCGTCTTTTTGAGAGGTAATATTGATATTAGCACCATCATCCTTCAAGAAGGATATAAGAGGATCACTATATAATACCATAAGGCCAATAGACAGAGGAATTATGGACAATTTGTTATTCCTTATATACAATCTATCCAATTCTGTAAGAAACCCAATCTCAGGAGGGATGGAGGTAAGTTGGTTTTCTTCTAAATTTAAAAACCCCAAATTTGTCAAAAGGCCAATTTCAGGAGGGATGGAGGTAAGTTGGTTATCACCTAAATTTAAAAATCCTAAACTAGTCAATAGTCCAATTTCATTTGGAAGCCTGGTAAGTTGGTTTTCATGTATTGTCAATTGTATTAACGCTGTCATTTGTCCAATTTCTCCAGGTAAAGAAATAATTTGATTTTTTTGTAAACTCAATACTTTTAATTTTCTCAATTGTCCAATTGCTGTTGGTAATGAAGTAAGTTGGTTAGAAAATAGAGAAAGTAATTCCAAATTAGTCAATTGCCCGATTTCCTGGGGCAACGAAGTTAGTAAGTTAATGGCAAAATTAAATTGTTCCAGATTAATCAATTTTGCAATTGCAAGTGGCATTGATTTAAATAGATTATCTGTCAATCCAAGATTTTTTAACTTAGTCAATTGCCCAATTTCTACAGGTAGCGAAGCAAGCTGATTACTTACAAAACTCAATAATTCCAAATTAGTTAATTGCCCAATTTCAGGAGGTATGGATGTAAGTTGGTTTTTATGCACAATCAAAGTTTTCAATTCAGACAGCAGCCCAATTTCAGGTGGCAGCTGGGTTAATTTTCTTTCACGTAAATGCAATCCAATAATTAAACCTTGACCATTTGTGGTAACACTATCCAATGTGCCTAAATCCGTTGTATTTTGTAAATCCCAGTTTATCGTATTGCCAGGATTGGCATCCAATATGGCTTGTAAGATTTGCCGCTGACTTAATGGCGCAATTACAGTAATGATATATATTGCCTTGCTACCGTCTTCTGCAGTTACTGTATATTCTACAGGATTTGTAAAGTCGATTGCCGCATTGGGGCTTACAGTTGCACCAGTTGATATTTTAATTTCCGGCAATAATCCAGTAGCGATGGTTCCTGTTGGCATTTCTACTGATATAGTTTTGGCTACTTCATCAATGATGCCAACTACGTTTACGTCAATGGGGTTATTTGTAAGCAGAAATACAAAACTTGTGATTTGCTTATCGCTACTTTGAATAATAGGATCCGGGGTTTCTTTCTTACTGCAAGAGGTGAAAGTAAGCGCAAAAGCAATACATCCTAAGGTTAATGTTTTTAGAAAATTCATGGTCTTGGCTTTAATATGGTTAATAATATAGGCTATTTGAAACTTGGAAGATCATATCTTAAAAAGCAACATTTGGCGAATAAAACTCTGAAAGGTTGTCAAACAAGCCTTTTGAATAAAAATAATCCTTTCCTCACTTTTAATATAGTTAAAATTTATTAAAACTCAACTTTTTGAAAAATAAATAATTGATGGAAGGTGATACAGAATGTGATAAATGAGGCTTTGTGCATGATTGCCCCGGTATGGATTTTATCAAAAGAGGCGGTTGGAAAAGATCAATTCGGTGAATATGACATTTATAAAGGCGATCGTATAATTTTTAGCCCATACCTTGTGCACCGTCATGCAGACTATTGGAAAATTTGATCCTTCAAGGTTTGACTCTGCACCAGCCCACAAGTTCGCTTATTTTCCTTTTGGGGGTGGCCCGAGAGTTTGTATCCGTCAACACTTTGCACTAATGGAAATAACTATATTATTGGTTAATATCCACAAGAATTTCCCTGACATGAAACTCAAATCACAAGAATCTGTAGGATATGATTATTCTATCACTTTGCGACCCGAAAAAGAGATTGTAATTTTATTGTGAAAAAACTCTAGTGGATTATAATCTCCTAAAAGAAATCAAATTATAAACTTCCCCTTTTTTATATTCACTCTTTTCCCCTGGTAATTCTAAAAATGCATCACTGGTTAATAGATTAGCATGATCACCTGAGCCTCTCCCAACGTTGGGCATTGCCATAATTCTGCCATCATCACTCATCGAAGTGCTTACTTGTAAAAAATATGTCAGACTGGTTTTTATATTAATATCATCAGCCAAGATTGCTTTTCTCACATTTGATGGTTGTAATCCCAAAGCCATTTTTATCCAGGGTGCAAAATATTTATGATAACAAAGAAAAGTGGAAACCGGATTTCCTGGAAATGCGAATACTATATTTTCTTCCTCCTTTACTCCAAACCAGAACGGTTTGCCAGGCTTTTGGCTAATTCTGTGAAACATTTTTTTCACGCCCAACCTTTCTAAAACTCCAGGTACAAAATCGAATTTCCCTTTTGACACTCCCCCACTCAATATCATGATATCATGGGTTTTTAATAATGTTTCGAGCTCTGTTGTCAATTTGCTTTCATCATCCTTAAAGTGGTATATCTCCGATTTGATTCCTAATTGCTTCAATTCAGCTGAGATGGCATAAACATTTGATCTACGTATTTGATGAAATTCCGGAACTTCATGAATATCAACCAATTCATTCCCTGTAGAGACGATGGCTATTGATGGATTTTTCGTTACTGATAATTCCGTTAATCCAACAGATGCGGCAACAGCAATTTCCGGAGAACCAATCAAAGATCCAGCAGAAATGAGCAAGTCTCCAGCTTTTTTATCGGTACCTCTTTTATGAATATTATTATATTTCTTAATGTCATTTACTCGAATTGTCGCAATTCCTTTTTCCTGATTAACAACCACATCTTCGTATCGAATGACCACATCAGCGTTTTCAGGTGCCACAGCTCCAGTCATTATTTCAATGCAAAAACCGGAAGATTTCAGTGTCATTTTTGAGGAGCCTGCTGCCTGGATTCCTGATATATTGTATGTTTTTATACCGGTAGCAAAATCTTCATATTTAATGGCAATACCATCCATCATCACGCGATCAAAAGGAGGAAAATCTGTATCAGCAAATACTTCCTGACGAAGTACTCTGCCTAAAGCTTTTTCGAGAGGAACTTTGATTTTACTTAGGTTTAAAACAGAATCATTAATTATTTTTGTTGCTTCGCTTACTTCAATCATATCTTACTTGGATTATTGATCAAAATAAGCTAATTATAGTTTCATAAAAAATAATCGTGATGGGAGATTTCAGTCATTTGGATGAAGCGGGAAAAGCTACAATGGTTGATGTAGGAAATAAATCTGTTAGCAAAAGAGTTGCTGTCGCCCAGGCCACTGTGCAACTACCTGAGGAAGTCATGAGACATTTCAATGGAAATGACGTAGAGACAAAAAAAGGTGGTGTCTTTCAAACTGCTATCCTTGCAGGTATTATGGGTGCAAAAAAGACCAGCGATCTTATTCCTCTTTGCCATCCTCTTGCATTAGACAATTGTTCCATTGATATAAATATTGATGAAAACAGTAATTTGATAATTACTTCAAAAGCAAGCATCTCGTCAAAAACAGGCGTTGAAATGGAGGCATTGACCGGAGCATCGGTAGCTGCCCTTACGGTGTATGACATGTGCAAAGGGTTATCACATGACATCATTATCAAAGAGATAAAATTAATTTCAAAATCAGGAGGGAAAAGTGACTTCAATAGGACATAAACACAGAAAACACGGCAAGACTGCCAAGGCAAATTTCGGTAATTTCGGTCGAATGGAAATTGCCATTATGGGTACCCCTTGCGGTGAAATTAAAAAAATGGCTCAGCAAATTATTGGAGATTTGGTGGGGTTTAAAATTGCATACATCGATGCCGATCATAAAACAGATGAAGAAGATATTCCCACACACTTAAAATCTGGCGCCGGTTTAATTTATACTGATAAAATAAAATTTAATCGAATTGATTTTACAGGGCAATTCGACAAATTCCAACGAAATAACCTTTTCAATGAATTTGACTTGGTGTTGGTAAATGGAAACCACTTTGAAGCCGATATGCAAATCGTGGTCGTTGATGAAAGAAAACCATTGGACCACAAATTGGAGAAAATCAAGCGTCCAATTGCTATTATTCGCGAAAACGAAACGGATCGCCTCCCTGTTTGCCTTGAGTATCACATCGGAAAGGCATTGGAAATCCAACCTATTTATGCAAAAAAAGACATAAAAAAATTATCCGGGCTTATCCACGATATGCTGATGATGAATGTGCCAAAACTAAACGGTCTGGTTTTGGCGGGAGGAAAAAGCGAGCGCATGGGAAAAGACAAAGGTTTGATCAATTACCATGGTACTCCCCAACGAGAGCATTTATATCATTTGCTGGAAAATTTTACAGAAAATACATTTATCTCATGCAGGCCTGATCAGGTAAATGAAATTGACAGCAAATTCCATACACTTCCTGACAGCATATCAGGCTTGGGACCATTCGGAGCAATATTGAGTGCCTTTCGTGAATTTCCTAATCATGCATGGCTGGTAGTTGCATGCGATTTGCCTCTGCTAAATGAAAACACGCTAGTGGAACTAATTGGAGGCAGAAATCCTTCTAAAATTGCGACTACCTTTTATAATGTGGAAACAAAATTTCCTGATCCTTTGATCACCATTTGGGAACCAAAAGCCTATCCATCTTTGCTGCATTTTCTATCATTAGGATATTCTTGTCCCAGAAAAGTACTGATCAACTCAAATACAGAAATATTAAAAGCATCAGATGATACAGTTTTACTTAATGCCAATAGTCCTGAAGACATCGAAAAAGCACTTCATTTGTTGAAAAAAACTAACGATTAATCTGATAATTCAACTCAGCCAAATCCTATTGTATTAATCATGAAATCAATTCCCCAATTTGATCTTCCGGAAAAAATGAAAGCCCTGGTGCTCACTGCATACGATGGTAAACCACAAACAAAGGATGTCAATATCCCAAGGCCACAAAAAAGGGAAGTATTGGTAAACATTGACAGCTCACCAATCAATCCTTCAGACTATAGCTTTATCCATGGTAGATATTCCTTCGAAAAGAAATTGCCCGTAATTCCAGGATTTGAAGCTAGTGGAGTTGTTGTGGCTACCGGTGATGATTTTATGTCAAAGCGACTTATGGGGAAATCTGTAGCTTGCTTTGCTCCTCAAGATGGAAATGGAACTTGGGCCGAATACATGGTCACTAAAAATAATATGGTAATGCCCTTAAAAAAGGGTATTGATTTGGAGCAAGGTTCAATGTTATTGGTAAACCCAATGTCTGTGATTGCCATGCTAGAAGTAGTAAAAAAAGGTGGACATAAAGCAATTGCCAACACCGCAGCAGCAAGTGCACTTGGGCAAATGTTGAACAAGGTGTGTATGGAAAATAATGTATCTATTGTAAACATCGTTCGTCGCAAGGAGCAAGAAGTATCACTCAAAGGTCAAGGTGCGAAATACGTAATAAACAGTTCGTTAGATAATTTTCCTGAGGCCTTATCAGAAGTGTTTGCAGAGCTAAAGGTCACTCTGGCATTTGACGCCATCTCTGGCCAAATGACTTCTGATTTATTAGAAGCAATGCCAGATGGAGGTGAAGTAAAAGTTTATGGAAATCTTTCTGAACAGCCCTCACCTGTTCATTCCAAACATCTAATTTTTGAAAAGAAAAAAATCAGTGGTTTTTGGTTGTCGGAGTGGATTGCGAAACAAAACTTATTAAAATTGCTTTATAATTTCAATAAGGTTCAAAAGTACCTTTCAGAAAAGCACCAATTTAATATCAACAAACGTGTATCTCTTGAAGAAACTTTAGAAGGCATCTCTCTGTACTACGATAAAATGTCTGTGGGAAAAGTACTTATAAAACCAGGGATTTGATAAATCCCTGGCGAAATATAATATTGAAATTGGGCAAATGGAATTAATCATATTTCAGGTTTACGCTTCCTCCAGATGTTGAAAGTTGAACAAGAATGCCACCACCATTTACGGTTCCATTTACTCTATCAGATTTTGACGAACCATTAAAATTCTGCAAAGAGGTATTGACTCTATTGCCCCGTAAATCCAAATCCAAACCAAGACCTGTTGGTATCGTTGCATTGACACTACCTCCACTTGTTTTTAGTACTAATTGATGTTCCAACTTGGTAATCACGGCATTGATACTTCCTCCGCTAGTATGAGCATTGACTTCCCCTTCGACACTTTTAATCTTAATGCCTCCACCGGAAGTATGCACATCTATATCTCCAATGATATCTTCAAGATTTATGGAGCCTCCACTAGTATGTGCATTCAATTCACCTTTCAAATTACTTACATTTATGCTTCCTCCAGAAGTTTGGGCTTCTAAATCTCCAGTAATCTTTTTTGCTGTAATACTCCCTCCACTGGTCTTCAGTAATTGAGAATTACCATTCAAATCAAAAATATTTAGTGATCCTCCTGATGTATTCAAATCACATTCAAAATTTCTAGGCGTGTAAATAACAAAAGAAATATTGATACCATTATTTGACCAGCTTTTCCCTGTTCTCTTTGAAATAGCTACTATTTTTGATCCTGATTTTTCTATGGTTATCTCATAGTCTTCCTCCAAAATCTCTCTAATTTTGGCATCACTATGCTTATTGGACTTTACGAACATTTCAACTTTTACTTTTCCGGAATTGCTGCCTCCAACTTGGATTGATCCACCTGAAGTCCTCACAAATATCTCTCCAGAAGAAAGTGAGAAAGTTTTTGTTAGATAGGGTTCACCAAGTACTACTGCGGCTTTAGTTTCTGAAAAACCAAGCAATATCAAAACCACAAATATTGCTGTTATTCTAATTGATAATTTTGTTAAAGAATGTTTCATCATTTTTCGTTTTTATTAAGTTATTTTTATTTAAAGATGTGAGCACCTGTCTTTAGGTTGCATATTTTTCTATTTATATTTTCTTGAATATTATGTTATATTAATCTATTTAACCTGATAATTTTCAAGCTTACAAATTAATTTGATCAATTAATCAGGGCAATTTGATACCTATAATATTCTTTTAATTTTTTCCTATAAACTTTATAATTTTTCTGATATTCCTGTCCAAAGCGCATTGCTATTTTACCACTCTCATCTCTATCATTGTGTCCAATAAAGCTTGATTTGAAATATTTGTAGTAATAATATTTTTTATAGAATTCTACATAGGTAGAAAAATTTGGAACTTGATATTTAATATGACCAAATTCATGTGCCAATAGCCATAATGGTTTTGTATCTGCTGCAATAATCACCGCAACAGTGTGACTGCCATATTCTGAAAATGAGACGTATTTATTATTTGGTTTTTGATACATTAAAGTAATGGCATTTTGACCGACCTTCATCTGTCCTTTTGGTACAAACTTTACATATACATCTGTCTCAATACCATTTTCATTAAATATATTATTGATATCTCTGTATATTTCCCAGGAAATCAATTTGAAATGGCCAAGTAGTTCCTCTGTCAAATTGTGGTAATATATGTATTGCTCTAAACTATCAATTTGCAATTTCATTTTTCGCTTTTGTGGAAATGTCAATTTAACCATAGACTTGGAATTTCTTTTTTTATTTTCTAATAAAACCTCTTTTAGTCGGGCAAGTAAAATCTCCTTTTCTTCAACAGAAGAATTATACCCGCTTTTGATTTTGGCACATACACTATATTGTATCAACAGTATTGCAGAAAAAACAATAATTAATTTTTTCATTTTATTTTGTTGTTCATGATTAAAATTATTTACACCGTAAAAGTGATTATGATCAGCTTTGAGGCTAATTGTAATTTGACTATGCCAAAACTAGTGCCAATTCCATATCGAATTAGTTTACAGAAAGTTATAAATATGTGGGTATGGTAATGTGTACAATATTGATACACCAAAGTGTAATGTTTTTATACAATCAGAATTCACTATAATTTTGTTTTCTCAATTAAAAAATAGCAATCAAAAAAATTCTCACTTAGGGAAGAGCTGCGGTTATGAGTTTAATTTTAATTCAAAAATACTATTAGGTTAAACCTGTTTTGATTATACTATTTGTATAATTGAGTCAGATATCTTGAAAGAAAAGGAAGCAAATGGTCAAACTTCGGACAAATCAAATTTTTTTAGAGATATAATAATATTAATCATATAATGTTTTTAATATTACCTGAGCAATCAAGAAGATCAATTGTTACAGTGTAAAAAGTTGAATTTATGTACGTATTTCAGACTGGCAAGCGTATTGATTTTGAATTCTGTATATATATTTGCTAATTATTATATTAAATAATTCAATTAAATACATTGGTTGTCAATTTTTTAACAATAACCTATCAAAGATTGTTGTTAATTATGGATTGTTGATTCTGAGATTTAATTTGAATATAATTTATATTGCGATAGTAATTTAATCTTTTGATGGATTATTGGACAAGTGTCATTGAACCACAAAGTGAAAATGAATGTTTAAAAAACTACTTTTATTAATACTATTTCCTTTTATCACATCACATCTGTTTTCGCAAGAAAATGAAATATTCATTACAGGAAATGTAGTTGGTGAAAATGGTGAGCCCATCCCTGGAGTAAATATTTTTATCCAAAACACCTCTAATGGTACAATCTCCGAATTTGATGGCAACTATTTAATATCTGTTCCTGTAGATGCAGAGCTAATTGTTTATTCTTATATTGGATATCTAACCATTGAAGAGCCGATCAACAATCGAACAGTCATTGATGTTGTATTAAAGGAAGACACAAAGCAACTTGAAGAAATAGTTGTTACCGGATATTCATCACAAAAAAAAGCAGATGTTATAGGTTCTATTTCATCTCTGGACCCCACAGTAATTAAAGACATGCCAATCACAGGTCTCGATCAAGCATTGCAAGGTCAGGTTTCGGGGGTTTCAGTTACACAATCTTCAGGAACTCCTGGGGGTGGAATAATGGTAAGAGTTCGTGGAAATTCTTCTATTTCCAGTTCGAACAGACCACTATATATTGTAGATGGTATTCCGGTACGAGATGGAGGGCTTTCGACCAGAAGTTTTGGTGGTCAGAGCGACAATGCCCTTTCGACTATTAATCCAAACGATATCGAATCAATTGAAATACTCAAAGATGCCTCTGCAAAAGCAATTTATGGTTCAAGAGCTGCCAATGGTGTAGTTATCATTACCACCAAAAGAGGCAAAATTGGTTCTCCGACAACTTTTAATTTTGATGTTCAAAGAGGGATTATTAACCCTACAAATACCATTGAGGTACTTAACGCTAAAGAACTGCTGGCCTTACAAAGAGAAGCATTGATCAATGCAGAAGAAGATCCGGACGATGCAGGAATTCCAGGTGTCACTGACGCTGTGGACACCAAATGGCAAGATGAAGTGATGCGACAAGCTATAGTGCAACAGTATCAATTATCAACCAAGGGAGGCACTGAAAAAACCCAGTTTTATCTCAGTGGTTCTTATAGGGAAGAAGAAGGAGTAATGCTCAACAATGATTTCAAAAGAGCAACACTCGTTGCAAATATTGATCACAAAGCTACCAGTAGGCTAACTTTTGGTATCAATATGAATCTAGCCAGGACCAAAAATAATCGTGTAAAAGGAGACAATTTTTTGGATGGAGTATATAATGCTGCATTGACCAGCTTACCATATTATCAACCCTATGATGAAGAAGGTGTTTTGTTTGCTCCTGGTGATGCGGGCTATGCTGGATTTCCCAATTTCAATCCAGTTGGCCAGGCTATAGAACCTAGGTTTGATACCTTTGCATCTAAGCTGCTTGGAGGATTATATGCCAAATACGAAATTATTCCAAACTTGTTTTTTACTACAAAATTTAGCGTTGACTATACATCCACTATTGAAGATCAGTTTGAGCCAACAACTTCGGCAATTGGTGGGTTTCTCCAGAGTGTTCGTCAACAGGGTTATGGCATTTATAGCACAACCGAATCTTCTACCATTCTCAATAATAATGTATTTTCTTATAATACCTCTATAGGAGATATTCACGATTTTGGAGCAGTTTTAGGAACAGAATTTATCAGCAGAACATCCAGAAGTGGCTCTACAGTCGGTATCCTTTTCCCTAGTGACGATTTTACATATTTGACTTCATCAGGATTGATTCTTGACGGGTCTTCGTTTCTCGTCAACAGTGGCCTGATTTCATTATTCGGAAAACTAAATTATAAATATAAAAGCAAATACCTTGCTCAAGTCAGTGCTAGGTATGATGGATCTTCGCGATTTGGAGAAGACCGAAAGTTTGGATTTTTTCCAGCATTTTCTCTGGGCTGGAGAATATCTGAAGAAGAGTTTTTAGTTGGAAGCTCATGGTTAGATGATTTTAAAATTAGAGCCAGCTACGGCCTCACTGGCAATGAGCGAATTGGAAATTTTCAATATCTGGCCTCATGGGGTGCTACGACTGCCTATAATGGAATTCCTGCGATAGGCCCAGCAACTCTTGGCAATCCTAATTTGGGATGGGAACAAACTACAGAATTTGATGTTGGTACTGATTTGGCTTTTTATTCAGGTAGAATTCAGTTGATTTTTGACTACTATTATAATGTGACCAATGAATTGTTGCTAAGTGAAGCATTGCCATTTACTACAGGATTTGGATCCTTACTCGGAAATCTTGGAGAGGTAAGTAACGAAGGTATGGAACTTACCATTATGACAGTAAATATTGATAAGGAAGTAAATTGGACTACTCAATTTAATATTTCAAGGAATAAAAATATTGTTCAAAAATTAGCCACTGACGAGCCACAATTTTCCGGGTATAACACTTTTACAAATAGTACTCACATTGTAGCTACTGGAAAACCTTTGGGTACATTTTGGGGTCTTAAATACCTTGGTGTAGATCCGGGTACCGGTGATGCTATTTATTTTGACAAAAATAATGATGGAAAACTAACAGCAGACGATGGTACTTTTATAGGAGATGCTCAACCTGATTTTTTTGGAGGGATTACAAACACAGTCTCTTACAAGGGATTTGATTTTTCTCTTTTTTTCCAATATAGTTATGGCAATCAAATGATCAATTTTGGAAATACAACACTCCTCAATTCTGGAGAAGATATAGAAAACAATCAGTCGAGATTGGCGTTGAATAGATGGCAAAAGGAAGGAGATATCGCTACCGTTCCAAAATATGAATTAGGCAATACTGTAAATAATAGATTTAGCTCCAGATTTGTAGAAGACGCTTCATACCTTAGATTAAAAAATATTACACTTGGATATAGCCTCAACAGGGCAGTTCTGGACAAGCTTAAGCTTAAAAAACTAAGAATTTATGCATCGGGGACTAATGTATGGACTTTGACCAACTATTCTGGTGCAGACCCCGAAGTCAATAGTCTTGATGGTTCAACAACCGCACAGGGGCTTGATTTATATACATTTCCCCAGGTACAAACCATATTGTTCGGTCTTAATTTAGGTTTTTAATGAAGTACAAAATTTACATATCGTTATTTGCCATAGTCATTAATACTGCGTCTTGTACAGATCTGCTTAACCCTAAGCCTGTAGATCGTATTACTGATGATAAAGTATTAGTTGATGCTAATTCAGCAAGAGTAGTGTTAACTTCGGCATATCGAGACCTCGCAAATTTTGGCGCACCTAAAATAATTGCAGGAGATTTTACCTCAGATAATCTTATTCATAATGGCACATTTACCCAATATCGTGAGATAAGCAGCAAGGATATATCTGCTTCAAATGGTTCTGCCAGTGCATTGTGGGGCGTGATTTACAGTCTGTCGTACATTGCCAGTTTTTTAAATGAAGGATTACCAGCTATAGACATTCCGCAAAGTGTATTTGATGAAATAACTGGTACTGCCAGTTTTCTTAGAGCATATGCTTATTTTGTCGGAGTCTATACTTATGGAGGCCTCCCTATAGTAACTACAACTGATGTAGATGCAAATAGAGTAATCCCAAGAGCCAGCTTTGAAGAAACACTGGATTTTATAGAATCTGATTTGCTTTATGCCTTAAATAAATTGCCTGAAGATCCTTTTAATTCAGGTGAAGCATCTAATGGTGCCGTTAAAGCTTTACTTGCCAGATTTTACTTATATAAAGAAAATTGGTCTGAGGCAGAAAAGTTTGCAACAGAAGTGGTAAAGGGTGAAGGTACCAAAGAATACGTTCTTGAAGAAGAATTTGAAAAAGCCATGGCTGATTTTAGTACAGAATCCATTTTTGAAATAGTTTATAGTGCTAATGACAACCCTGGAACGTCAACGAATTTTAGTATCAATAATCTATTTGTGGGTAGAAGGGAAATTATTCCATCTAGTGAAATGGTACTAGCATTACAAAATGATGGTGGAGACCGACAGGTGGTTATGGAATTTGACGGTAATAATGCTCGAGGATCTGACAATGGCTGGACAATTATAAGGTACGGACCATTTGACAATATTCAGTTATTAAGATTATCTGAAATGTACATTATTCGCGCTGAAGCAAGAGCCCAGCAAAGTAACATTTCAGGAACAGAAAGTGCCGAGTCTGATATAAATGTAATCAGACAACGTGCAGGTGTACCCTTAATCCAAGGAACTTCAAAAAATCAAATGCTTCTGGTAATAGAAAATGAAAGACGAATGGAACTTTGTTTTGAAGGACACAGGTGGTTTGATCTCGTTAGAACTGGAAGAGCAAAAACTGTTATGGATGAGTTTACCAGTAATTGGACAGAAAAGGACGAATTATGGCCAATTCCGTTGAGAGAGATTACAAATAATCCGTCTCTAAAAAATGCGCAAAATCCAGGTTATTAATTGATTAAAATGAAAACGTCAAATAATATTATAAAGGGCATACAATATGGCATTTTAGTAATGTTTATTGTAGTACTATTTATTTCATGTGAAAAGACAGAAGATATTGTTTTTGAAGGTCCATACCATGCACGATTTACTGAAACAGAAAGCCAAATACTTGAAAATTATAAAGATCCTATTAATCTCAATTTGAATGACCCTATTTCAATTGAATTACATATTGCGGCCCCTTCTCAAAACAATACAACCATAATTACATATGATGTGAGTGGAACCGCAATTGAAAATGTAGATTACATCATAGACGGTGGAGATAATAAAAGAGTACTCATTCCGGTAGGAAAACATATTGGTGAAATCAAATATTTACCAATAAATAATAGAGAATTAACTGGTGATAAAATCATCAAATTTACTATTACAAGTGTTAGCAATGATTTAGAGGCGGGTTTCGGAGAAACTGGAATAAATGGCAGATTTCATACTGTAACAATAATAGATGATGATTGTCTTGTTGACTTACGAAAATTTGAAGGAATATGGGAATTTGATCAAAATGATGGTGAATTTGTATATGATGTAGAAATATTGGTTGACTGGCCATCAAACAATAGGATATTTATGCTTGGATTTACCGGTTTAGATTCCTCTTTATTTGCCTTTGCTAATTTGAATCTGTGTAGTGGAGAATTTGATATTCCTGAACAATTATTGGCTGGCACAAGTCAATTGGAAAGAACAAGGTCTGAAGGAAAAGGTTCATTTGATTCAGAAGTTGAATTACTGACATTTTCCTATACATATGACATTGCAGGACCAACCGTCAGAACTGTAAGGGCAAAAAAGAAAAAAGAATAAGCTGATAATAATGAAGTCAATTAAGAGCAAATATTGGAGTATTCTATTCATGGTGCTTCTAATCGCATGTAAAGAAAATAACGAAATTAAGCCAGCTACTTATTCGTTATTGCTAACTGGTGAAGAAAGTAAATCATGGGAACAGGTATCATTTACTTTTAAATTTAATGATGAAGATGTCGAAGATATTGATGCTTACCTGGTTTATGGTATTCCCGAATGTGCAAGAGATGAAGTTTATAAATATTTGCGTGAAGGAAAACAATTGGAAGTTTATCAGGGAGATAAAAAATGCGATCCTGATGGTGACGACTTATTGTTTAGAACAAGTTGGGATGTAATAAATGCAAATGCAAACCTATTTATTGGAGGTGGTGATCCTTTTGTCCTTTCACTTTTGTCAGAAGATTCTCTTGTTTATGGATTTAGAGATACATTGGTTGCTCCTGTAGGTGGCAATACATTTTGGGAATTTCCTGGTATAGCTCAATGGGTTTACAAACCAATTAAATAAAAAATGAAAATAAATTTGAAAAAATTGGTTATAAAATGTTGGTTAATAGTAGTATTTTCTACACTGGCCTTAGACGTTAAGGCACAAAAGTCAACCTCAACAACCAATACCCCGTACTTGAAAAGCTTATCAATAAAACTGGATAAAATATATCAAGATTATAAGGAGACAGTAGAAAAATTTGCTTTCGAAAGAGATGTCTTGTTGAGGGAAGTATTGGACAATGGAAGTACTGTTTCTCTAATCAGAATTATGCCATCGGGCATTCCCGAATATTATAAAACATTTAATTTAAAAGCTTCAAAAAATGTAGGTGCAATTAATTTACGCCCAAGAGCAGATCTTTCATTAAATCTAACTGGAAAAAATATAACTATTGGTATATGGGATAGTGGCTCAACTAATGTGGAACATCAGGAATTTGGAGATAGAGTAGAAATAAAAGATAATATTCCTTTTGATGACCATGGAACTCATGTTGCCGGAACAATTGCCGCTTCAGGAGTTAATCCTCAAGCAAAAGGAATGGCATATGAAGCTAAAATATTTGCATATGAATTTAGCAACGATAATTCTGAAATGGCAAGCGAAGCTGCTGAAGGGCTTATCATTTCCAATCATTCCTATGGGTTAAGATCAGGTTGGGATGTAACATCCGGAGGCACAGGATGGCAATGGTTTGGAGACCCCTCAGTTAGCAATGTTGAAGATTATCGATTTGGGTACTACGATGCTTCCAACACTAAGGTATGGGATGACATTGCCTTTAATGCACCATATTATCTAATCGTAAAGTCAGCGGGTAATGATCGTTCAGATGTTGGTGATGGCACTCGACCACCAGATGGACCATATGATTGCATAGGGCCAAAAAGTGTTGCAAAAAATATATTGACAATAGGTGCGGTTGAGCATCTTGATGGAGACTATACCGGACCGGATGATGTTGTTATGAGTGCATTTAGCAGCTGGGGACCAACTGACGATGGAAGGATAAAGCCAGATATAAGTGCAATTGGTGTTGACGTATTTTCCGCCCTTGCCACTGGAGTAGATGTTTATGGAATGCTGTCAGGAACTTCTATGTCGGCACCAAATACAACTGGAAGTACGGCACTATTGCAAGAATACTATGCTCAACTTTATTCTGGGACATATATGAGATCAGCGACATTAAAGGGTCTTGTTATCCATACTGCCAATGAAGCCGGAAAAAACCCAGGGCCTGATTATGAATTTGGTTGGGGATTATTGGCAGTAGATAAAGCTGCAAACGTGATAACAAGAAATGATGGGAAAGATTATATAGTCAACGAATTAAATCTTATAGAAAATGATTCCATAGTAGTAAATGTCACTTCAGATGGCGCCAATCCTCTTGTCGCTACTATTTGCTGGACAGACGTCCCAGGCAACCCTGCCCCTATCAGCCTGAACCCCACTGATCTTATGTTGATAAATGATTTGGACATTAGAATTTTTGATGAAAACAATGTTGAATTTATGCCATGGATACTTGATCCTACAACTCCTGATAAAGGAGCATCTTTTGGAGATAATTTTAGAGATAATGTTGAAAAAATTGAAATATCAAATCCAACACCCGGGAATTACAAGATCGTAATCAAACATAAAAATACACTTCGCAACAATAATCAAGATTTTTCATTAATTGTTTCTACATCTTCCCTGGACTTAAATCTTACAAAATTCTTCTGGATTGGTGGATCTGGCTCATGGAATGATCAGAGTAATTGGTCACTGAGTAGTGGAGGAAATTTTGCAAATGCCATACCCGGAATTAACAATCCAGTAATTTTTGATAATAACTCATTTAATAGCCCTGTAAATACGATAAATTTAACAACCGGAGCTAATTGCTACAATATCAATTATTACTCTACCGACTCATGCAATATTGACCTTGCATCTTTTAGTTTAAATATTGATGGCACCATATTCAATGAAAACAACAAAGTTTCTTTTCGAAATGGCAAAATTTCTTTTAAAGGAATTATATCTAAGAATAATCAAATTCTGGCTGCGCCTGATGCATTTAATTCAATCGATATGGAATTCATATCTACAAATGGTTCGTGGAATATTGTAAATGATTTTTCAGCGAAAAATATTAAAGTTGAAAATAGTTCACTTTTTGCAGCAAATAAATCAATCAACGTATCGACTTTAGTCATAGCAGCTACTACTCAAAATGAGGTGAATTTCTCGGGATCAAATCTATTAGGTCTGGACTTTATAAATATATCTGACGGAACAATTGTCAACTTCGATAATTCAACCATAATTTTTTCTAATGAAAATGGAAACAGTTCAAAATCAATAACTGCTAATGGAAGTTCCTTTCATAATATTGTTATTCAAAATATTGACTTGACTATATCGGGTAACAACATCATTAATAGATTATTGGTAGACGGAACATTGTCGTTAACTGGAGACAATTCCATCGACAGTTTGAGGCTAACTGATGTTAGTTCTCTTACACTCAATGAAAATTCAACACAGACTATAAATAAACAATTTGAAGCTACCGGCAGCGTAAACAACCCAATTGAAATTGCTTCCTCAGGAGCCACCAACGCTTCCATTATTGCAGACGATAGTAACATACGGTTTTGTTTTGATTACCTTAATGTGACAAATATTTCTGTAACTGGTAGTACTGGATTTCTATCTGGCAACAACAGCACTATAAATGCAAATAGCACTGGTTGGATAGAACTTGATTGTGATGATGCGTTATTTCCATCATTTGATGTGAAATTTCCCTGTGCTTTGGGGGAAGTAAGATTTGAAGACACAAGTACCGGTTTTCCAACAGAATGGAATTGGAATTTTGGGAATTTACAATTTCCACAAGAAAACAATTCTTCATTTCAGAACCCATTTCATAATTACAGATTCGAAGGAGATTATGAAGTTTCATTTAATATAAAAAACAATCAGTTTGATGAAACTATCTCTCGAACAATTTCAATAACTGAATACGAAAGTGGACTGGGTGTACCAAGTATAAATATTAATGGAACAAGACTCACCTCCTCTGTAATTGCAACAAATTATCAATGGTATATTAATAATATCCCAATTCCTGGAGCAACTGAAAGAATCTATGAAATAGCTAACCCTGGTATGTATTATGTAACTGTAGCTGATGAAAATTGTCTTTTTAAATCTGAATCTACCATCGTTACATCATTTGATCAAGGATCTATCCAAAATGATTTCACCATTTACCCTAACCCTTCATCTGGAATTTTCGCATTGAATATCATCAATAGTTTCCATGGGGAAATTGATGTTAAAGTTTATAGTGCAATAGGCAATAAAATCCTCCATATGGTCTATAATAAGAAGTCCGAAGCCATAGAAAAACAATTTTCCCTTCAGGCTTTTCCTACTGGAATTTACAATATTGTTGTGAGTATGAACGGTAATATTAATACTAAAAAAGTAGTATTAAATCATTAACTCATTCTCGAATATAACTGCAACTAATTCTGAAGTCATTGAAGAAAAAACTTCATTTAGCATCTTGTCAAAGAGCTTGATTGAAAGGAATAAATTTTCTAAAACAAATTTAACATCATTGGAACTTTTTATACTTTAAAATTGTTTAAATATTTTAGGCTTGTCTAAATATATATTTTAATTCGCAAAATATTTGATTTTGATATATCAAATATTAAATTTGCGTAAACAAGACCAATAAATTTTAAATGACATTAATATGATTTTTGATATCTTTAAAAATAAAGGGAAAGAAATTATTTTAGAATCTAAGGCAATACTTTCAGAGTTAATCCCAGGACAGAAAGCAAAAATAAAAAGTATCTCTTCTGATTGCTATGGAATAGAAAGACAAAGATTATTGGATTTAGGATTTGTTCCCGGATCTATTGTTGAGGTCGAAGTTAGCAGTCCATTTAAAGATCCTACAGCATATCGCATTAAAGGAGGATTAATAGCTTTAAGAAGAAATCAAGCTAGGAAAATACAAATTTACCCTGCCTAAACTGAAAAAATGTGTCTTCCTTAAAACTTGGTTCTGCGCATAGTAATTGCGCCGACTGTCCTATTCATGATAAATTATATCTTCAAAAACTCGGTGTAAATGCATCCAATTCCGATTTTGTAATTGCCCTCGCCGGAAATCCAAATACTGGTAAAAGTACAATATTTAATGCTCTCACTGGTCTAAAGCAACATACAGGAAACTGGACTGGAAAAACAGTGGCTCGCTCAGAAGGTAGCTTTTCATTCCATGATAAAAAATATAAAGTCATTGATTTACCAGGAACTTATTCTCTAATTTCTTCTAGCATGGAAGAAGAAATTGCTCGTAATTTTGTTCTATTTGGTAAACCTGATGT